>JAEWYJ010000302.1 GCA_023395695.1 Bacillota bacterium
GAGCTAATACACAGCCGGTGCAGTACTGCAAAGGGCAGACCGGGGTATTGCCAGTCGCCGTTCTCATAGCCCGCCCACTGCTCGCGGTTGAGCACAAAGGCGCAAACAATTGCGCCGTCAAGCAGTCCCACGCGCATTTCACCGTTTGCAATATCCTGCTCTACAACCGCCCGCGTGGGGTAGACATCATCCCATTGGTCAATGCCGGCAGCCTGCATCCGGCCGATGGCCTCGCGGTACATGCCGAATATTTCGGCCGCCTCCCGCGGCAGTGCTTTTTCAAATTCCATACCTTTACCCGCTTTCTGTAATGGATTGATGCTATTATTATGGCACAAAACAGCCAATGCGGCAAGCAAAGCGGTACAGGATTTTGAAGTTCAGGCTAAGGTCGTCAACCTAAGGCGTTGCTTTAGTTGACGAGCTTTGTCAAACCCAGTATAATCAACGGTATACAAAATAGAATTATTAGCAAAAGGGGGCCGTGGCATGTCGGTTAAAAAAGCGGTGCTGGCTATGCTGGAGACAAACCGCGCACAGGATATTTCGGGTGAGCAGATGGCGCAGGAGCTGGGTGTCTCGCGCGCGGCGGTGTGGAAGGCGATCAATGGGCTCAAGGCGCAGGGCTACCCCATTTCGGCAATAACCAACCGCGGCTACCGGCTGGAGGCGCAGTCCGACCTGCTTTCGGCCGAGGGGATTCGTCCTTATGTCCTGCCGCAGCTCAAGGACGGCGATATCTTTGTTTTTGAGACGATAGATTCCACCAATCTGGAGGCTAAGCGTCGCGCCATGCTGGGTGGCGGGCATTTTACCGCCATTGTGGCCGACCAGCAAACGTTGGGGCGCGGCCGGTTTGGGCGCAGCTTTTTTTCGCCGCCGGGCTGCGGCATCTATATGAGCTTGCTGCTCAGGCCGACGCCGCAGCAGCTTTCTGACGCAACGCTGCTTACCACAGCGGCGGCGGTGGCGGTGTGCCGCGCCATTGAAGCGCTGACGCCCCTGCGTCCGCAGATTAAGTGGGTCAACGATATTTATTTAAACGGCAAAAAGCTCTGCGGCATTCTGACCGAAGCGGTTACCGATCTTGAAAGCGGTGCGATTGAGAGCGTCGTTATCGGCCTGGGAATCAATTTTAAGCAGTCTGAAACAGCGCTCCCTGACGAGGTGGCGGCGGTGGCCGGCACGCTGTTTGGCGCACAGCCGCCCACCCTTGCACGCAACCGTCTGGCAGCTGAGATTATAAACCAATTGTTTGCGTTGTGGGATACGCTTGCTACCCGCGCTTTTTTAGCCGATTACCGCAGCCGCTCCATGCTGCTTGGGCAGGAGATTGTCTATGCGCGCGGGGAAGAAAAATATGCCGCCACCGCCGAAGAAATCGACGATGACGGCGCGCTGGTGGTCAGAATGCCAAACGGGGAGCGGGTAGCGCTGCGCTCGGGTGAGGTCAGCGTCCGGCCTGCTAGTGCAGCGTCAACCCTGCCGTTTGCAGGCGGGTGCGGATGACCGGGGCGACCGAAACAGCGACCGCGGCCTTGAGCATATCGCCGGGGATAAAAGGGATGACCCCCGCGGCGAGCGCCTCGGCAAAGGTGCGGCCCAACAGATGCCCAAGCCAGAGCGTCCCGATAAAATAACAGCAGGCGGTGCCAAGCACAATACCTGCCGCGTGGACAAGCCGACGGCCGGGGAAGTACTTGATGGCAAGCCCCTCAAGCAGGATGATGAAAAAATAGCCCAGCATATAGCCGCCGGTGGGGCCAAGCAGCTTTGGCAGCCCCCCCGTATAGCCTGAAAAAACCGGCAGGCCGATGCTGCCCAGCAGAATGTAGAGCAGGCAGCACAGCGCAGACCTGCGGGTGCCGAGCAAATAGGGGTAAAAGTAGATGACCAGCGTTCCCAGCGAGATGGGCACCAGCCCAGGCAGCGGAACAGAGAGCGGGCCCAGCGCGCACATAACGGCAGTCATCAGGCCCATAAAGGTCAGCTCGCGGGTGGAAATTCTGTTTTCAATCATGGTATCATCCTTTGCGTTGTATTTTCTGATTGGCAGTATACGACAATCATCACGTAATGTCAACCTTTTATTATAATTTGGTTTACAATTGGGATAAAATAAAGCTGCACAGGCGTTAAAAGCGCCTGTGCAGCTTTATTTTACAACGTTATCATACCACAAAAGGGAGTAAAATTCAAGACTTGTAATTGACCGCTCCGGTGCATATGATAGAGTCATCTAAAAACAGGGCACATGATTGGAAAGGAGTGCAGAAACATGAATGAACGGCAGGCGCTGTCGCTGATGGAAATGCAAAAAACACAGGCAATGGCACAGCTTGACGATTGTAACCATTTGACAGGCCGATATGGGCTTACGCTGTCCTCGACGCAGATTACCGGCCTCGTCGCACAGCGGTTTGAGGTGCTGCAGAGCACCGGGCGGATTGAATTTGGCGCCGGTGTGCTCCCAAAGCTTATAGAAGCGTTCTGCGACTCGGTTTATATTACACAGGAAAATTACGAGGAAACGCTCGCAACGCTTCAGGAGCTGTTTTATTACTATAAAAACGAATCGCTCGACACGATAGCCGATGACGAGCTGATTGAATTTATGCGCAGTAATTTTGACGGGCCTTGTCAGGGCGCACTTGATTATTTGAGCGACACCTCGCTGGAGGCGCTTTGCCGCAATGCCAGATACGCAAAAAACGGCGTTTTGCGCACGGAGGAGGATGCGGACGAGGCGCTGGATGCGGATGGCTGGGACGAGGCTTACTAACGGCGGAGAGGAGTGCGTCAAATGCAGGAAAACGACCAATTGATGCCGATCTTTGCACCGTCGCAAAATCCGCCGTCAAACAGCGTTGACTCAAACAACGGCTATGACGCGGCGCTGCTCCGGCTGCTGGCTGCGCGCACCGAACGGTATACAATGGGCGAGAGCAGCTCGGTGACGGTTGAAATGGCACAGGCGCTGCTTGAATCGATACGCTACACGCTGGCGCTTGGTTGTGAGGCGCAGGGCGGGGGACCTGCCGCATCGCCGCTGCCCGCGCTGCTGCTGGCGGGCCAGGCAGAGGCCGAACGTCGCATCCAAGCCGGAAAAACGCTGCTGCTGCGCGCAAAGGCGCTGCTCTCGGATATTGACGACGCTGCGCTGCAAGAAACGCTGGCCGAGCTGGGGCAGTTTTTCAGACGGTACGACCTGTGGTTCTTTGCCCACGATATCCCCTGTGCGATCGATTATATTCCCGACAACCCCGTTTCGGAGCGCTTGCAGGGCGTCGACTATGTCAACGCCTATCTCCGGACGCTGCTGGCCGAGGGGCGGGCGGTACCGCTACGCCGCAAGCAGGAGGAGGCGCGCTTAAACGCGCTGCTGGCGCAGTCCGACCTGCAGTACACCGACGGGGAGGCGGCGCAGGACGACGCGCTGCGGGCGCTGATTGAGAAGCTTCAGGACTGCCGTGGGCCCGGTGAGCGGGCGGCGCTGGTCAAAGCGTCGGTGCGCAGCCTGCGCGATATGGTCGAGATTCTGGACGTTTGCTTCTGGGGCGAGGAAGGCGCGGCACTTTTTGCACTGATGGGCAGGGCGGAGCTGGCGCTGCTGCATCGCTTTGCGCAAAGCAGACCGAAAGAAAAGTGCTCGCCCACCGGATGGGAGCGTGCGCTGGTGGATTATAGCCACACCATTCAGGCGTGAGCACAGGCTTTTGACAAGCCTGTTTTGTGCGCCGCGGGGCACAGGACGCAGGTGGGACAGCGCCCGGCGTGGGCATAACACGGCGGTGCGGAAAACCGGGCGGCAGGATAGGACGGTTTTGAAGTGAGTCGCTACATTGTAAAACGAAATGCGACAGAAAAAGAAAAGGCCCAAAGCCGCCAAAACGTGTAAAATAGCGTTCACTACAACAACATTCACACGAAGAAGACAGCAATGAGCCATCACCATTCACATTAATTGAACACGGAAAGATAGAAGGCCGGCTTAAACCGCCGTCCCCGACAGAAACGCCTTTATTTTCTGCTCGGCGGCGACGGCGTCGTGGTAGCCCAGCTGCGCGGCGGCGCTTAAACGGCGCGGTTCCTTCTCAAACCGGCCAATTTCCAGCGGCTTTTCCGGCGAGAGGACGAGGACACGGCCCTCTTTTTCAAGCGCGCACAGGTCCTCAAGCGTGCGGTTGTAAATAAGATAGCGCCGGTCGAGCAGCTCAATCAGCGCGGGGTATTGCCGGTACAGAGTGCGGTAGAACGGGCGCAGGCGCTCAGGGCTTTTGCGGTATGCGCGGTCGCGGGTTAAGACTACCACAAGGCGGTCGCAGCCGTCGGCCAGCGCTTTTTTAAACGGGATGGGGTCGGCGGTACCGCCGTCAAGGTACTGCTTGCCGCGGAAAGCGACCATGGGAGAAAAGCCGGGAATCGAAGAGGAAGCGCACAGCGCGGTCGAGTCGTGGTCAAGCGCTTCTTTGGTAAAATAGTCGGGACGGCCAAGGTGAACGTCGGTAACCCCGACGACAAACTCGGTGGGGCTTTGTAAAAACGCCTCGTAATCAAAAGGATCCAGCTCGTTTGGCACCGTTTGGAACAAAAAGTTCATGCCGAACAGCGAGCGCTCATGGATAAGATTCGAAAGGCTGATGTAGCGCTTGTCAAGAATATGGCGGGTATTAATGCGGTAATTGCGGCCCTTTTGCCCTGCGACGTAAGAAACGCCATTGCAGGCGCCCGCCGACACACCGATAACATAATCAAAGGCGATGCCGGTATTTAAAAAGCGGTCGAGCACACCGATGGTGTACATGCCGCGCATACCGCCACCCTCCAGAACCAGTCCGGTTTTCATTAAAACATCTCCCTGCGGTTTAAAATGGATAAATATACCGATGTTTTTATGATAGCACATTTTTAACAAAATAGCAGCTTGAATTTATTAAATTTGCCCTTGGAACAGGGTGGGCGGCACCACAATATCCGCTCTGGGCAATGCATCCCAGGCAAAATACGCCACCAGCTCCTGCGCCGTTGCCGGCTCCGGCCGGTCTGTCAGCCCGGCCAGAAAGGCCAGCCGCCCCAAAAGCCCGGGCGCGGTAAAGCGTTGCCGCAGCAGACCCATATCCATGTCCCGGTCCCGCTTTGAAAGCCGTCTGCCGTCGGCAGAGAGCAGCAGCGGCAAATGCCCGAACGCGGGCGGCGCAAAGTCCAGCGCGCGGTATAAAAACAACTGGCGCGGGGTAGAATCAAGAAGATCACGCCCGCGCACCACCTCGGTGACGCCCATCAGCGCGTCGTCAATCACAACGGCCAGCTGGTAGGCAAAAACACCGTCGGAACGGCGGACAATAAAATCGCCGCAGTCGGCGCGTAAATTCTCTGAGAAGACGCAGCCGCTTTTATCCAAAAAAGAGAAGTGTTCGTCCGGCACCGCAACACGCAGGGCAGGGCGGCGGTTGTTCACCAGTGCGGCCCGCTGCGCGTCGCTTAAATGCCGGCAGTGCCCGCCGTACAGCAGCCGCCCGTCGGAACGGTGCGGCGCCGAAGCGGCATGCAGCTCGTCCCGGCTGCAAAAGCAGGGGTAAAGCGGTGCATGCCGGGCAAGCCGGTCAAGCAGTCGGGCGTAAATGTCGCCGCGCCGGCTTTGGCAATAGGGCGCGTGCGGGCCGGGGGCGTCAATACCGCCCTCGTCCCATAAAAGCCCCAGCCAGCGCAGGTCGTCCTCCAGCTGCTCGGCGTAGACCCTGCGGCAGCGCGCGGGGTCCAGGTCCTCTATACGCAGCAGCAGGCTGCCGTTTTGCCGCCTGACCGACAGCCAAGCCAGCAGTGCGCAGAAAATATTGCCCAGATGCATTCTGCCGCTGGGGCTGGGGGCAAATCTGCCCTTAACCTGTGCCATGCGCGTGCGCTCCCTTCGGGTGGATTGCTTCTATTTTAAGATTGCGCCCCGGTTGTGTCAAGGCCGCCTGTCGCGCAAGCCTGTACGGTTACATTTTTACATTTTCTGGCGGGACTATCTTGGTCGAACCGCCAGAAAGCCCAGACGTCCCGGCGACCTTTTTACGCCCGGCGGTGTTGGCGTTTTAGGGCATGCCTGCCTGCATCGTCTGCCTTGCGGCGCAAAGGTGTGCGCCAATTCGCCATCGTCCGTCAGGCCGGTGGTCTATAACGACTGATTTTGCCGCTTTTTCGCCAAAAGTTTACAGCCCGGTCAAAAAAAGCCTCACATTAACGGGCTGAAATTATTATAATAAAGATACACGGATTGTAAGAGCGCGCTGTTTTGCAGCGCTTGAAAAACGAAGGGAGATGCTTTGCATGAAGAAATGGTTGTTATTGGCCGGTCTGGCGGCCGCCGCAGCGTATGCAGCCAAAAAGCTGCTGTCGGTTCAGACGGGGGACGGCGCCGGCGCAGTCACCGACGTCATTTTTGACGAGGGTGACCAAGGCCCCCAAGCGCCGGTTGAAACGGCCGAACCGCCGCTTACCGAGGCTGCACCGGCGCCCCAAATAATGGAGGATATGCCCGGCGACATACCTGAGACGGATGAAAATAGCTAAAATGAATAAAAATTAGCGTGCGTTTTATTTAAACGTTGGCGCATTTCGCCCTTTTATGTTGTTGGCGATTTGTGTTATCATATTTGCAATTCCTTTTGAGGAGCGTCACTTTATGAAACAACACCTGTCTGCAGTAAAATATTTTTATTATTACTTTAGCTTTGCCTTTTACTTTTATGGCAAGGCTTATTCGTATTTTACTGCAAACAGAAATCCACAGGGTGTTCAGCCGGTTTTAAATTAAACGGTGTGAAATTTGTCGAGTGTGGGCTTCGCAGTGAAATACTGCGGAGCCCTTTTAGTTTACCTGAAAATGTCAAAAGATCGCAATATGATCGGAAAGTTCGGAGGGAATACACATGGTAGTCGTATTAAAACAGCACCCCGACCCCAAACAGCTTGAGAATTTGCTTGCGTGGCTCAAAAGCCTGAATTTGCAGATACATGTCAGCGAGGGCAGCAATTATACGGTGCTTGGCCTCGTGGGCGATACCTCGGGCGTCGACATTGACTTGATTGAAGCGCTGGACATTGTGTCGTCGGTCAAGCGCATTCAGGAGCCCTACAAAAATGCCAACCGTAAATTCCACCCCGACAACACCGTCATCACTGTTGGCGAAGCGGTGTTCGGCGACGGGAGCTGCCCGATTGCCGCCGGCCCCTGCTCGGTCGAATCTGAGGAGCAGATTATCGCCGTAGCTGCCGCGGTCAAGGCCTCGGGCGCAAGGCTTCTGCGCGGCGGCGCTTTTAAACCAAGAACCTCGCCCTACGCCTTTCAGGGCATGCGCGCGGAGGGGCTTAAGCTTTTAATCGAAGCCAAAAAGGCCACCGGCCTGCCCATCGTTTCCGAACTGATGGATCTCTCGCAGCTGCCGCTGTTTGAAGAGGTGGATGTTATTCAGGTGGGCGCACGCAACATGCAGAACTTTGAGCTGCTCAAAGAGCTGGGCAAAATTGACCGGCCTGTTTTATTAAAGCGCGGGCTTTCAAACACCTTGCAGGAGCTGTTGATGAGCGCCGAATATATTCTGGCGGGCGGTAACGAGCGGGTTATTTTATGTGAGCGCGGCATTCGAACCTTTGAGACCGCGACGCGCAATACGCTGGATCTTTCCGCGATTCCGCTGCTTAAAAGCATGACCCACCTGCCGGTTATTGTCGACCCCAGCCACGCCTGCGGCATTGCCGCGCTGGTTAAGCCTATGGCGATGGCGGCGGCGGCCTGCGGGGCCGACGGACTTATCATCGAGGTGCACAACGACCCGGCGCATGCCAAATGCGACGGCCCGCAGTCGCTGACGCCCGAAGCATTTGACGACGTGGCACAATGCATTGCGCGTATTCTGCCGCACAGCTACAAAATGGCGTAGGCCGCAAAAAGGAGAAGGAACATGAATATTGCAGTGGTAGGCATGGGGCTCATCGGCGGCTCGTTTGCCAGAGCGATTAAAGAAAAGACCGCGCATACGGTGTTTGGCACGGATGCTGACCCACAGGTGCTGGCCAAGGCACGGCTGGTGGGGGCTATTGACGAAAGTCTTGACAGCGAAAGGCTTGCCACCTGCACGCTTGTCATCATCGCGCTTTACCCGCAGGCGGCGATTGACTGGCTGGCGGCCAATGCCGCGCACCTTGCAAAGGACGCCATCGTGACCGATACCTGCGGCGTTAAGCAGGCGGTGTGCGGCGGCTGCCACGCCATTGCGCAGCAGCACGGCTTTGCCTATATTGGTGGGCACCCGATGGCGGGCGTTGAGCACAGCGGTTTTGATCACTCCCGCGGCGACATGTTTGAAGGCGCTTCAATGGTGCTGACCCCGGTACAGGGAACGCCGATTTCTGAGGTGGACCGGTTAAGAAAATTTTTGCTGACGCTGGGCTTTGCGCGTATGGTCATCACCGACCCTGCCGGGCACGACCGCATGATTGCCTACACCTCGCAGCTGGCGCACATTGTTTCCAGCGCCTATGTGCAATCGCCCTGTGCGCTGGAGCACAGAGGCTTTTCGGCAGGCAGCTACCGCGACATGACCCGCGTCGCCACCTTAAACGAGGAGATGTGGACCGAGCTGTTTTTGGATAACTGCCAGCCGCTTGCCGAAGAACTGGACGCATTGATAGAACGGCTACAGGAATTTGCCGTCGCCATCAAGGCGCAGGACGGCGACAGGCTGCGCGCCATGCTGCGTGCGGGGCGCGAGCAAAAGGCCTGGGCCGACGGAAAGGTGCTGTGAGGGGTATGAAAAGCATTCCGGTTCAAACCGCCCGTCCCTATGAGGTATTGGTGGGCCAAGGGCTGCTGGCGCAGAGCGGGGAGCTGATTGCCAAAAAGGCGCCCCCCTGCACCGCCGCTATTATCACCGACGACACGGTGAACATTTTGTTTGGCGACGCGGTGCAGGCGTCTTTGCAGCAGGCGGGCTTTAAGGTTTGCCGCATCGTTTTCCCGCACGGGGAGGCCTCAAAGAACATGACGACGCTGTCTTTTGTGCTGGAGCAGCTCGCCGGGCATCGGGTGACCCGAACCGACCTGATTGTAGCGTTAGGCGGCGGCGTGGTGGGCGATTTGGCCGGCTTTGCGGCGGCGGTGTACCTGCGGGGCATGCGCTTTGTGCAACTGCCGACCACCCTGCTTTCGGCTATCGACTCCTCTGTCGGGGGCAAAACCGCTGTCGATCTGGCGGCCGGCAAGAACCTTGCCGGGGCCTTTTGGCAGCCGGAGCTGGTGCTTTGCGACAGCGACGCGCTTAAAACCCTGCCCGAGCAGTATTTTCTCGACGGTCTGGGCGAGGCGGTCAAATACGGCATGGCGTTTGACAATACGCTGCTGCCGCTGCTGCAAAACGGCGTTGCCAGCCGACTGCCGGAACTTGTCGCCCGTTGCGTCGCCATAAAAGCCGGGGTGGTCGCGCAGGATGAGCACGATACCGGCGAACGGCGGAAGCTTAATTTTGGCCACACGGTCGGGCATGCGATTGAACGCTGCTCAGGCTTTTCAATCTCCCATGGTCAGGCTGTGGCAATTGGAATGGTTATTATCACCCGCGCCTGTGTTAAAAAAGGGATAACGCCCCCCGAAACGCTCAAAACGCTGTTGGATGTGCTGACGGCCTGCGGATTGCCGAGCACCTGCAATTA
>JAEWYJ010000309.1 GCA_023395695.1 Bacillota bacterium
ATAATCAACCCTATGAGCGCCAAAGCAATCATCAGGGTTGTAATTAATTTAGGGTACATTTCGGGGCCTATCTGCACGTTGGATTTTGTCTTGATAAAGTTAGGAACAATATAAAATCTTGCCGCTAGGCTAAAAGCGGTTAGAAAAGCAAAAAACAAGACTGAATTTTGTCGTTGTTTACTCAAGTTATCCCTTCTTTCTTACGATGCCGGCTTTAAATTCTGGAATATGGGATATAGACCTGACCGTCAAGAATTTTTCTCGCCGTACGATAAACCCCTTCTTTTTCGATCTCCCCGTCTTTGATATCCACCGTCACCTCCATAGGCCCGTAAGGATTACCGATAATCAGCGTATTGCTGCTTTTGGCGCGCGCGCTGATAATATCGTGCACGACCGTTCCGGAAATGTTAGCCGCCGCACCGGTGCTGACGGCGCCCGTAATCATGTACGCACGGTGCATCTTTTGCATGGAGGCCAGCCGCGCTACCAGATCGACATCCTCGGCACTGATGGGCAGCCCTTCGGGATTGGTATAATCCTGAGGTGCGCTCACAAAGCCGATTTTGGGGTATGCAGGGCTTTTAGCGGTAGCCAGCGACCGGTCGGACACAATGCCGATCATCTCGGCTGCCACGCTGCGAATCTCTTCAATGAGCCTGAGTACCTCGGGCATGCCCTCAACCTCGGTAGGCAGCTCGGTACCCTTAAGCCCGATCTCGGATGCGACGAGATAAACCACCGGGTTGCCGGCGTCGACAATGGAAACATTGAATTTTCCCTTTTCGCCCAGATCAATCACATCCTTGGGGTTACCGGTCGGCAGCAGCTTTCCGGTTATAGACCCGGAGGGATGGAAAAAGTCAATTTTAATCTTTGCGCCGGTACCGGGGACGCCGGGAATTCTGTAGTCGCCGTCCGAGAGCACCTTACCGTCCTTAACACGATAGGTGGCATGAATGATCTTTTTGGAGTTGGTGTTGTAAATTCTGACCGTCGTCTGCGGCTCTGTTACCTTTAAAAGGCCTTGCTCAATGGCGAAAATACCCACTCCGGCGGTCAGGTTTCCGCAATTGCCCCTCCAGTCGATGATCGCCTTGTCAACACTCACCTGCCCGAAGGTATAGTCTACGTCGGCGTTCTCAACGCTGGGAGCGCCTATAATACAAACCTTGCTGGTGAGAGAATTTGCGCCGCCAAGACCATCAATCTGACGCAGATCGGGGCTTCCAAATACAGCCAGCAGTATTTTGTCCCGCTGCTCCCCTTCCGGAGGGAGTAGACTCTCAAGAAAATATACCCCTTTGCTGGTTCCGCCCCTGATGATTGAGCAGGGCAGAGAAAACGATTCTCTGTACATGTTTATACCTCCGTGAATTTCTATTTGATGGAAACCATTTCTATTATAATGATAATACCTCCTCTCAACTGCCTTGTCAATATTTTGATAAATGCAACGGATCAATTTGTATAATCTAATAAAAACGTTATAATCAATTAAACAAATTGCCCAATTTGACATTTTTGTCTCAAAATAGACTGAATTCTTTTTTTAAATTTATTTTTTAAAATATTTATTTTTTCCACAACACAGAAACCGTTTTTATTTTTTGAATTCACTTGCAGTTGATTAAATAACCAAATTATGTTATCATTGTCATGGATTGCCGAAAGGAGGCGTCATAACATGCCAAAAAGCGAATCTAACGTACGCTCCATAGAGCGCGCGCTGAGCATACTGGATTGCTTTACAAGGGAACGCGCCAGTCTGTCTCTGGTCGAGATTGCGAAAACAATCGACCTGTACCCCAGCACAACCTCCCGCCTTATCACGACATTAGAAAACCTGGGCTACCTTAAACGCAACGAAAAGTCTTTGGAATACAGCCTGGGCTACAAGCTGGCCAACTTAGGGGCCATCTGCCTCGCCAACGAAGACCTGCGCAATGTTGCCCGCCCGTTTTTAATTAATTTGCGCAATCGTTATAATGAAAGCGTCGGGCTTTATGTAGCCAACAAAAACCAGCGTGTCTGTATTGATTGCGTAGAAAGCACGCAGCCGCTGCATCGGGTCATTACCATAGGCACCAGAATGAGCATGACCCGCGGCGCTTCCGGCAAGCTGCTACTCGCTTATATGCCGGAGCCAATGATGCACAGCCTGCTGTCGGCCGACCCGTTTGTAACGCTTGAACAGCTTGAAACCATCAGAAAGTTCGGCTATGCCGCCAGCTGCAACGAGCACGAGCAGCAGCTGACCTCTATTGCCGCACCAATATTTGACGCTGAACACCAGATTTTAGCAGCCTTGTTTATATCCGGCCCCACCTACCGCATTCCTCAGGACAAGGTGGACGAAATTGCCCAGCGATTAAAGGATGCCGGAATTGAAATCTCCAGACTGCTGGGGTATTAATTACAACACCCCTAAACAGTACCGAGTGCCGCTCTGGCGCCCGGTATTTTTTTGCCCTTTTACACACCTGCGTTTTTTATAGCGTTGACAATCCCCCCCGCAAGAAGAATTTCTATTTCTTGCGGCGAAGCGTCGCACCGCAGCGCAATATCGGTATTGGTCGTCAGGTTTTTAAGCGTTATATCCGTATTGGCGCGCAGCTGTGTTATAATGTCCGGCATCAGCAGTTCGTCAGGCACCGAAATATGCGCATAATCCTCAGGGTTTTTAAAGGTGAGCGGCAGAATGCCGCAGTTAATAAGATTGGCGCGGTGTATTCTGGAAAAATCCTGGGCAATGACCGCGCGCACGCCAAGCTGCACAGGCGCAAGCGCGGCGTGCTCCCGCGAGGAGCCCTGCCCGTAATTTTTTCCGGCAATAATAAAGCCGCCGCCATATTTTTTGGCGCGTTCGGGAAACTGTTCGTCGCATCTGACCAGACACATGGTGGACAGATACGGAATATTCGACCGGAAAGGCACGGCGGCCGCTCCGCCCGGCATGATATGGTCGGTGGTAATATGATCTCCCACCTTGATCAGCGCCCTCCCCGAAAGCGAATTTTTAAGCGCGTCAAACATCGGAAACGGTTTGATGTTTTGGCCCATAAAAATCTCCTGCCGGCAGCCGGACACCAAATCAGGGTATATAAATTCGCTGTCATCCGGCTCAAGGCTCTCGGGCAGGCCGACATACCGGAACATCGCTTCATCAGCCGCGGTAATATAGCCGCTCAGGGCCGAGGTGACGGCGGTTTCGGGGCTGACCAGATAAACCTGCGCGTCGTCAGTTCCGCTGCGCTTTTCAAAATTGCGGTTGAAGGTTCTCAGCGATACGGCATTATGCCTTGGCGCCTGCCCCATACCGATGCACGGGCCGCACGCCGATTCCAGAATGCGCGCACCCGAGGCAATAATATCGGCCAGCGCACCGTTCTTAGCCAGCAGCGTGAGCACCTGACGCGAACCCGGACTGACCGCCAGCGAGACACCGGGATGTATGCGCTTACCTTTGAGCGCCTGCGCCACCCGCATCATATCGGCATAGGACGAATTGGTGCAGGAGCCTATACAGACCTGATCCACCTTAATTTTAGGCAGTGCGCTAACCGGCTTGACATTATCAGGGCTGTGCGGCAGTGCAATCAGCGGATTCAGCTCCGACAAATTAATCTCCATAGCAGCGTCATATTCTGCTCCTTCGTCTGCTGTAAGCGCTTCAAAGCAAGCCTCGCGATGCTGCGCCCTGAGGAACTCCAGCGTTTTTTCGTCACTTGGGAAAACCGAAGAAGTCGCCCCCAGCTCGGCGCCCATATTAGTTATGGTCGCCCGCTCATAGACCGACAGGCCGCTAAGCCCCTCTCCTGCGTATTCCATGACGGCGCCTATGCCACCCGTAACCGTCAGCCTGCGCAAAACCTCAAGAATAATGTCCTTAGCCGAGCAATTACTTTTTAGCCTGCCAATCAGGTTGACCTTCATCACTTTAGGCATAGTCAGGCTGTAACGTCCGGTACCGGTAGCGGCGGCAACATCCAATCCGCCGGCGCCTATAGCCAACATACCGATTCCACCGTTGGTCGGCGTATGGGAATCGCTCCCCAGCAGCGTCTTGCCCGGCCGGCCGAACCGCTCCAGATGCACCTGATGACAGATGCCGTTTCCCGCCGGGGAGTAAGTAATGCCATGCTTGTTGGCAAAGGTTTTGAGAAACAATTGGTCTTCGGCGTTTTCAAACCCCGTTTGCAGCATATTGTGGTCAACGTAAATAATGGACATTTCGGTTTTGGGCTTTTCAAAGCCCATCGCCTGAAATTGCAGGCAGGCCATGGTGCCAAGGGCATCCTGAAAAAGCGTCTGATCAATTTTTATTGTAATGGGCGTCCCGGCCTTCATCTCTCCGGAGATCAGGTGCCGGGCAATAATTTTTTGCGTTATATTTTGCATGCGTACACCTCAGGTTTTGGATATTATGGCCGGCCAGCTTAAAAAGCGTTGTTGAATTGGTGCGTGTATTCCTGCGCTGCAAGGCGCCGGACACAGGCGGGCTGACACCCGGCAAGGAGAATAGCGCTATGGCACAGAAAATGCCTCATCAAGACAATGCGCTTTTTAAGATGGTCAGCTGTATAGTGAAGCCGGTAAAAAACAGCGGAATGGGCAACGCTGTTTGGCGGCCGGTAAGGGCGGCCGCACACTTGGGCACAAACAGACCGTCTTTCAGCCGGCTTTACTATTCAATGATCTCGCAGCCTTGAGCGGTCAGCGATTTGTCCACCCAGCCCTTGTCGAGCATTCCGGCGGAAATCTTTTTAAACTTTTCGCCCTCCATTTCGGAATGCCGCCTGCCTTTTTGCGCAACCTCAGGCGCGTCGGACGGCCGCACGACCACAATGCCGTCTTCATCGCCCACCAGAATATCTCCAGGCAGTATCGCCAGACCGCCTACAGCCACCGGAACCCCGATCTCTCCCGGGCCATTTTTATACGGGCCGCGCGGTTGAACCCCTCTGGCATATACCGACAGCGGCAAATCGGCCAATGCCTTAACATCACGTATGGCGCCATCCACCACAAACCCCGCAACGCCCTTTGCAATCGCCTCCCGCATCATAATCTCACCACAGAGCGCGTGAGTCAGCGCACCTTCTCCGTCGACGACAATAATATCTCCGGGCTGCGCCATTCCGATCGCTTTATGAAACATCAGGTTATCGCCCGCCGGCACTTTAACGGTAAAAGCGGGGCCCAGCAGCGGGCGGCTGTTATAGGGCTTCATGCCGGCATCCATACAATAAATCCGGCCCATGTTATCCCCCAGATTTGCGACCGGTATCCCCTCAAACAGCGCAATCAGCGCTTTGTCGGGCCGGGGGATTTCTGAAAAAATTCTAAATCCTACTGCCATAGCTTAATCGTTCCTTTCTTGTTATAGTCGACCAACTTGAAAAGTGGTACGTTTTTTAAGGTTGTCGACTATATGTCTTGCCTTACGGATTTGCATTGACCCAGTCGCCCTTATCCAGCGGTTGTTTTAAGGCGACCTTCAAGATATTATCCGCAATTTTTTTGACCATGTCGCCCGTCAGGTCGCTGACCGTGCCGCCCATATGCGGTGTCAGTATAACATTATCCAGCTGCCCGAGGCCATTGGCATCGTCATAAGGCTCCACTGCATAAGAATCCATTGCACAGCCCAATATTCTGCCGCTGCACAGCGCGTTGTAAAGCGCCGCTTCGTCAATCAATCCCCCGCGTGCGGTGTTGATTAGAATAGCATTGGGCTTCATTAAAGCCAGCTGCTTTTCCCCGATGATGCCCACAGTTGCTTTATTCAGCGGAAGGTGCAAGCTGATAATATCACTGGTTTTAAGAAGATCTTCCAGCGGGGTATAATAGACGCCGAGCGCAATTTCTCTTTCAATGTCCATTCTGAACATATCGTAATACTGCACCGTGGCCCCTAAGGCCGTTACCTTTTGCGCAACGTTTCTGCCAATATTCCCACAACCGATAAGCCCAACCACTTTATTGCGGACGGTGTAGCTGTCAGCGGCATGGGACGTTCTGTCCCACTCCCCCGCCGCAGTTTTGCGGTGCATGGGAATAATATGGCGATAGAGTGCCAGCATAAAGGTCAGGGCCAGCTCAGCCACAGCATTGGCGTTAACACCGGTCGTTATGGCAACCTTTATGCCCCGTTCGGCGGCACACGCTACGTCAACCGTGTCATATCCAACGCCCCAGCGGTGGATAAGCTCAAGCCCGGTATTGTTTTCAATCAGCCTTCGGTTCACCTTTAGGG
>JAEWYJ010000003.1 GCA_023395695.1 Bacillota bacterium
CTTCGCCGCGCCCCCGGGTTAAAATGATGCAGAAAGGAACTATTGCAGATGGATATTAAGCAATTGGCGGAAAAATACGATGGCTATATTATTGAGCAGCGCCGTTACTTTCATGCGCATCCCGAGCTTTCCTTCGAGGAGGTTGAAACGACCAAAGCCATTGGCGAACGGCTGGCCGACATGGGCATTGCCGTGACGACCTTCCCTGACTACAACGGCCTTGTCGGCCATATTAAGGGCGGCAAGCCGGGCAAGACCGTCATGCTGCGCGCCGATATTGATGCACTGCCGAGCATTGAAACCACCGGCCTGCCCTTTAGCTCCCGGAACGAGGGCAAAATGCACGCCTGCGGTCACGACGCACACATCTCCATGCTGCTGGGCGCGGCAAAAATTCTCAACGAAGTCAAGGATACGCTTTGCGGCGACGTTGAGCTTTTGTTCCAGGCCGCCGAGGAGTCCTGCTATGGCGCAAAATACTATGTTGAGCGCGGTGTGCTGGACAATGTGGACGCCATCTTTGGTATGCACATCTGGGGCACGCTGGAAGCGCCGCTCATGAGTCTGGAGTCGGGCGGGCGCATGGCCTCCTGCGATAACTTTAAAATTACCGTCGAGGGCACCAGCTCGCACGGCTCGGCCCCGCATCTGGGCAACGACGCCATCGTGGCCGCCGCTTCGGTCATTATGAACCTGCAAACCTTTGTCAGCCGCGTCAATGACCCGCTCAACACGCTGGTTGTTTCAATCGGCACCGTCAAGGGCGGGCAGCGTTTTAATATTATTGGCAACCATGTCGAGATGGAAGGCACCATCCGCACCTATTCTCGAGAGTTCAGAGCTGCCATTAAGGAAAAGCTGGAGAAAATTATCTGCGGCACCGCCGAGGCGCTTGGCTGCAAGGCCACGCTTGACTACTGGGCCTACCCCGGCCCGATTATCAACGACCACGACGATTTGAACCGCATTGCACAGCAGGCCGCCGTCAAGCTTTACGGCGAGGAAATTCTGACCACGATGCCCAAGCTGACCGGCTCGGAGGATTTTGCCTACTTTATGGAGAAGGTGCCCGGCTTTTACGGCTTTATTGGCGCCTTAAACCACGAAAAGGGCATTGTTTACTCCAACCACAACGATAAATTTACCGTTGACGAGGACGCCCTGCACCGCGGCGCGGCGCTTTACGCCCAATTTGCGGTCGATTTTCTGGCCGAAAATGCAAATGAAAAGTGAGGTTTCTTCTCATGGCTAACATCAAGGAACTGTCCGAAAAGCACGACGGCTACATTATTGAGCAGCGCCGGCATTTTCACCGGTACCCTGAGCTGTCCTTGCAGGAGGTGAATACCACCGCCGATATCGTTGCGCGCCTTAAGCAAATTGACGGCATAGAGGTGGAAACACACGAGGGTTTGACCGGCTGCGTCGGTATTCTCAAAGGTGCGAAGCCCGGCAAAACCGTTATGCTCCGCGCCGATATTGACGCGCTGCCCGTCAACGAAAAGACCGGACTGGGCTTCGCCTCCGAAATACCGGGCAAAATGCACGCCTGCGGCCACGACTGCCACATTGCCATGCAGCTTGGCGCGGCTAAAATTCTTTCAGCCCTTAAAAACGAGCTGTGCGGAACGGTCAAATTTTTCTTCCAGCCCGGGGAGGAAGTCGCGCTTGGTGCGCTGCGTTATATCGAAAAAGGGTTGATGAAGGATGTGGACGCCGTATTCGGTATGCACATCTGGTCGCAGGTTGAAGCGCCGTGCTTCAATATACAGCACGGTGAGCGCATGGCCTCCTGCGACTCCTTCACCCTGACTATCAAGGGCAAGGCGGCTCACGGCTCGGCCCCGCACCTGGGCAACGACGCCATTGTAGCCGCCGCAGCGACCATCATGAACCTGCAAGCTATTTGCAGCCGCGCCAACGACCCGCTTAACGCGCTGGTTGTTTCGGTGGGAACCTTTGACGGCGGGCAGCGCTTTAATATTGTCGCCGACAAGGTCAGCATGGACGGCACTGTGCGTACCTTTAACCGCGCTTTCCGCAGCACCGTTGAGGAACGCATCCGCAGCATTGCCGAGCAAACGGCGGCCTGCTATGGCTGCACCGCCCAGCTGCATTACAACTATATGTGCAATGCCGTCATCAACGACAGCGCCGAATTGGTAAATGTTGCGCAAAACGCCGCCACCAAGCTTTTTGGGGACGATATTCTGGTCGACTTTGAAAAGCTGACCGGTTCGGAAGATTTTTCGTTCCTGATGGACGAGGCCCCCGGCATCTACGGCTTTTTAGGTGCGCGCAGCGATAAGGTACCCGGCTCCGAGCTTTCAAACCATCATGAGTGCTTTACGGTGGACGAAAACGCCCTGCACCACGGTGCGGCTATCGCGGCGCAGTTCGCTTATGACGTACTGAATAAATAACTGTTGTTTCACGGGCCGTGGCGACTTTTTGTCGTCACGGCCCATTGGCTTTTTCTTTTAGCAAAAGCGCGATTCACAGGTGGAAACACCGCATGGCCCAGTAGCTTTGGCACAGGCCATATTAAAAATGCTCGGAATACATCTTGTATTCCGAGCATTTTTAAACCCGTGCGGTAGTATAAAGCGCAGCTGTTCAACGGGTCGTTCAAAGCTATGAATAACGCTTCTGAAACGAATTTTCGTCCCCGAAGCCATCCACGGCGTTGACGGGCCATTACAGCTCGCCGTAAATTTCGCATTCCCGCCAGAAATTTTCGCGGTTTTCAAGAATCCGCTTTGCATCAATGCGGTTCATGGAGCCAACCGCGTTGAGCAGCGCGGTAATCAGGCAGGCTTCCGGCACAATGTTGTCGGAATAGGAAAGTATCTGCGTATTTGTCAGCAGCGGCACCGTGGCATATTGCACAATCGGCGACGTGGCCGTATCGGTGATGCAAATAGTACAAGCCTTGTGATTGTGGGCATAGCGCAGCGCCTGAATGGTCGATTTAAGGTAATGCGGCAGGCTGATAGCCAGCACAACGTCGTGCGGCGTCAGCGCGGAGAGCTTGTCAAACTCGTGGCTCTCGCCGTTGATGATATACACGCCGTCCCTGATCCAGCCAAGGTTCAGCCCGAGAAAATGGATCATGCCGTATGAGCTGCGCGAGCCTATAAGAAACACGCGCGCCGATTTAGCCAAAAGCTCGGCCGCATCGCGAAAGGCCGCCGCGTCAATGGTGTGGCGCAGCTTTTGAATACCCTCGATATTTTTTTGTACCACGGTGTCAAAAATCTCGTTCTCGCTCTCCAAAACATCCACTGTATCGGTCAGGCGCTGGGTCAGCGAGATACGCTGCTTGAGCATCTCCTGCAGCTCGTGCTGAAGCTGCGCATAGCCCGAATAGCCCAGCGTCGTCGCAAAACGAATAACGCTCGACTCGCTGACGCCACTTTTTTGCGCCACCTTGAAGGAGCTGAGAAAAATAGCCTTATCATAATTCTCCAGCACATAATCCGCCACCTTGCGGTGTGTTTTGCTCAAATTAGGCAATTGCGCATTAATGCGCTCAAGCGGGTTGAGCGACACGACAAGGTTGTTGTCAACAGTCCCCATATCAAACCGGAATCCCCTTTATTGTGATATATGCGGCGCGTCAGACCAACCGAACGCACATGCAGCTATTTTTTATTATAACGTTACCGGTAATATTATGCAATCCCTAAAAAAACGTATTTTGAATGATTAACTTCAAATATAATATTCAAAATGCACATACAACCAAATTATTTATAGATATATATTACAAATATCAACAAATATATTGACGCATACGCTTTTTATAGTTAACATAGGAAATAACAGGTCGGACTGCACCGCCGACGGCCGCGGTCGTGCGCGATGATCGAAACCCCAAAACACACCCTTTGGCAGCATCACAATTTTCAGGAGGTTTTGCGTCATGAGTAATAACCGCATTATTGAGTGCATTGAAAGAGCCGATTATCTTGTCAGCAACCTTTTGGGCGTCAAGCCCGGCGAAGAGGTGCTTATCGCCATCGACCCCCAGACCGACATGCGCATGGCCAACGCCTGCGCCGCCGCCGCACTGCGCTGCGGCGCCGAATACAACATTAGCATGATGCCGATACGCGGCAAGGATAAAGCCCTTACCTTCCCCAAAACACTGGAGTTGGCTATGGAGGCCTGCGACGTGTTCATTGGCATGACAACCGCCTCGGGCGCGGCCATCTACAACAACCGCCTCAAGGAGCTGATAAACGAAAAGCGCCTGCGCGAGGCTTCGGTTGTGCTGCGCACTGTCGACAACTTCACCCGCGGCGGCGCACTGGCCGACTATGAGAAGGTCTATGCCGACGGCGTCCGCCTGCAGGCCATCTGGCGCGGCAAAAAGCATGCGCACATCACCACCCCCGCCGGAACCGATCTGCACATGGAAATGAACCCGATGGAGCCGATTATCGAGTGCGGCATCGCCCGCAACCCCGGCGACGCAATGGCGTTTTCAGACGGTGAGGTATCGCTGGGGCCGGTTATTGGCAGCACCCACGGCAAGCTGGTCATCGACGGGCCAATCTGCTATTACGGCAAGCCCTCTGTTCCGGTCGAGCTGCGCATTGAAGAAGGCCGCATTGTCGAGGTAGTCGGCGGAGACCCCAACATCTGCAAGGAAATCCGCCGCCAGATTGCTGAGATTAAGGACAGCGACAACATCGCCGAAATCGGCATCGGCTTAAACCCCACCTGTCTTTTCAACGGCGACTTTGAGGAGGAAAAGAAGGCCATGGGTACCTGCCACATCGCAATGGGCAACGGCTATTATTACGGGCAGCCCGCCCGCTCGTCGGTACATATTGACATGGTTCAGTACGACCCCACCATCACTTTTGACGGAGAGCTGATTGTCAAGGACGGCAAGGTCGTCTGCCTGGGCTATAAATAGACGCTGATTAAAAACGCGCAAACAATAAAAAGGCTGTTTTGCCTTTGGCCGGCCGGGCAATGCCGCCAAGGGCAAAACGCACCGCCGAATGAATGTATCCCGAAGCGGTATTTGGCATAACCGCCGCGCCCGGCCGACGGGTTTTGTCTCGCCGCATTGGCCCGCCAACCGGTCATTTGCACTGCGACACCCGACCCGCCGGGCCGGAAATTCCCGTCCGCCCCGTTTGCGGCAGGCCTTGAAAACAGGCTTATACGCCGCAGCCGGGCGGACTGCCGGAAAAGGATGAGAAGCTAGTACTGTTCCGGATTAAACACAGCGACAGCTTTAGGGCTATTTTTTGTTGTTGGTTGTCTTCTCCTTTGGCGGGCATCAACCCGCCGGTTTTTGGTACCCCGTCCGACAAAAAATATGTTGCAAATGCTGGTTGCTGATTTAGTCCTGAGCGGTATAAAACCTACGTGACAAGTTAAGGAGGCAATTTATGAAGAACAGACTGACACTCGCTATTGCAACGATACTCGCGCTTGCTCTTGTATTGACCGGTTGTGGCAGCAGCTCTTCCCCCGCATCGGCCGCCGCGCCCGCAGGCTCAACGGCCGCACCCTCCGCCGCTTCCGCCAAGCCAGCAGACCCCGCCAAATACACCATGGTCACCGGCTCTACCGGCGGCACCTATTATGCGCTGGGCGGCGCCATGGCCAACACCTGGAACGCGCACCTGTCCAATATTCAGATCAGCTGCGTCTCATCCGGCGCATCGGTTGAGAACATGAACCTGATTCAGACGGGCGAAGCCGACCTTGGCATTTCGATGAACAACGTCGCCGACGCCGCCTGGAACGGCAATGAGCCGTTTAAGTCCAAGTATGACAACGTGCTCTCCATCGGCGTTGTCTACCACGAGGTTTATCAGCTGATCGCAGCCTCCTCCACCGGCGCCAAGACCATTGCCGACCTCAAGGGCAAGCGCATTGCCATCGGCCCGGTGGGCAGCGGCACCGCCGGCACCTCTGAGATGGTGTTCCGCCTCGCCGGCTTGGACACCGCCAAGGATATTACCGCCGAACGCGACGGCTTTGGCGATGCAGCCGCTAAAATGCAGGACGGCCATCTGGACGCCAGCGCCGCCGTACTCAGCGTACCGGCTGCTTCCATTATTGAGATGACCACCAGCATCGACCTCAACTACATCGACATCCCGGACGAGATTCTCGAAAAGATTCAGGCCGAAGCGCCGTTCTACACCCGGCTTGTCATTCCCGCAGGCACCTACAGCAACACCGAGGATTTTAATACCATCACCTGTCAGGCGGCGCTTTACTGTCGCAAGGATATGTCGGAGGACGAGGTTTACGAAATAACCAAGGCCTTCTATGAAAACGCCGACGAAATCGCCTCGGCTCACACCGCGGGACGCGACATTAGCCTTGAGGGCGCGCTCGACGGCATTACCACGCCGCTGCACCCCGGCGCCGCAAAATATTTTAAGGAAAAGGGTCTGTCCATTGACGCTTCTCTCATCATTTAACCGTTTTTAGACGTAACCCCGTACCTGTACGACCGATGTAAAAAGCGGTGCTGAAAGCGCATATTTTGCGCCGCAGGGCACTGAATGCAGGCGGGCCGACGTCCGGACAAAGCAACAACGCAACGGTACAAAAAACTGTTCGTCAAGGCAGTATGCTTTAAGGGCGGCCCGCTTATAGCCAAGCCGCTTAAAAGCAGGACAGTCCCGGCGTCTGTTTTGCGTATTCGGCCGGGCACACAATAGCCGTGCCAAGCCTGCGCCTGTTTGCAAATTGTCCGTCTGCAAGCGCCGGTTTGCAAGCCAGAACATCTTTGATATCGCTTTTAAAACGGCGCTCAGGTACAGTACCCCGGCAAATTCAAAGCAGACCGGCGAATTCTGCCTGTTTATACCGATAGGATTCGCCGGCGCTTAAAAACGACACCCCAGAGAGGAGCATTAGCCTATGTGCGACACCAAAGAAAAAGCCGTTGCCGCAGACTCTGTGCAAGCCTTTGACGGCGACGAAATCATGTCTAAATATGACAAGGAATCCGCTTACCGCAAGCTTTCGGGCCTTCCTGCCAAATTTGTTTTTATCATTGCGGTGGGCTGGTCTATTTTTCAGCTTTACACCGCTTTGTTCGGCACCTTTCCCTCCACGCTGCAGCGTGCCCCCCATTTGGGCGCGGCGCTGTCGCTGACCTTTTTGCTTTACCCGGGCATCGGCAAGCCGACTGGAAAAATTCCGTTCTACGATTACATACTGGCGCTGCTGTCCGTTGTCTGCTGCGCCTACCACGTTGTGTTTTACGATGCGTTGCAGCTGCGCAGCGGCATGTTCACTCAGGTGGATATTATTGTAAGCCTGATTGCGGTGCTGCTTGTGCTTGAGGCGGCGCGCCGTGTGGCCGGCATGGTCATCGTTTGTCTGGCGAGCTTCTTTCTGGTTTATGCGCTGTTCGGCAAATATTTCCCGGGCTTTATGAGCCATTCCGGCTTAAAGCTGCACCGCGTCGTCACAATGGAATGGCTGGGAACCGAGGGCATTCTCGGCTCGCCGATCTATGTGTCGTCCACCTTTATTTTTCTCTTTCTGGTCTTTGCCACCTTCTTAAAGGCCAGCGGCGTTGGCGACTGGATGACCAACATTGCCATGAGCGCCTGCGGCAAGCAGGTAGGCGGCCCGGCCAAGGCGGCGGTTGTGGCCAGCGCCTTGCAGGGCACTATCAGCGGCAGCTCGGTCGCAAATACCGTTTCCACCGGCTCCATCACCATTCCGCTGATGAAAAAGACCGGCTACAAACCGGAATTTGCGGGCGCCGTTGAAGCTGCCGCCTCGACCGGCGGACAGATTATGCCCCCGATTATGGGCGCGGCGGCCTTCATTATGACTGAATATATCGGCTGCTCGTATACCACCATCGCGCTGGCGGCCTGCATTCCCGCGCTGCTCTATTTCACCGGCATCATCACAAATGTTCATTTTGAGGCACTTAAATTAGGGCTTACCGGCGTCGCCGACAGCGAGATTCAAAGCATTCCGGGCCTGCTGCGCCGGGGCTGGTATATGATTACGCCGGTTATTGTAATCATTTATATGCTCGTCGCGGGTAAAACCGCCATGCGTGCCGCACTGTTTGGCATTATTGCGTGTATCGTCATCTGGTGTGTTGAAATTATCCGCGAGACGCACGGGTTCGACGTCAAGGGCTTTGTGGTCAAATTTATCGTCGGGCTGGAGCAAAGCGCCCGCGGCGCTGTAGCCGTCGCCGTTACCTGCGGCTGCGCCGGTATCATCGTTGGCGTTATCACCAAGACCGGCCTCGGTCTTAAAATGGCAGGCGGCATCGTCGCACTGGCCGGCGGCAGCAAAATTCTGACCATGCTGTTCACCATGTTCTGTTCCATTCTGTTGGGCATGGGCGTACCTACGACCGCCAACTACATTATTCAGGCAACCATCTCGGCCCCTGCGCTCGTCGCGCTCGGTGTGCCGGCCATTGCGGCGCACCTGTTTGTCTTCTATTTCGGCATTGTGGCCGACATCACCCCGCCGGTTGCGCTCGCCGCATTCGCAGGCTCAGGTATTGCAGGTTCAAACCCCATGAAAACCGGCTTTAACGCCGCCCGCTTGGGTATGGCGGCCTATTTGGTGCCGTATATGTTTGTGCTCAACCCCGTCATGGTGCTTGTTCGCCCCGAGGGGATGGATAACGTGCTGTTTATCGGAAAGGTTGCGCTTTCAATTTTGACGGCCGTTGTTGGTATGGTGGGTATCGCGTCGGGCATGACAGGCTATTTAAAAATGCGCTGTAACATTCTTGAGCGCATTATGCTGGTCGCGGGCGGCATTATGATGGTCGACCCGGGGGGCATCACCGACGGCGTCGGCGTCGTGCTGATGCTTGCGGTCTTTTTCATGCAGCTTTCACGCATCAAAAAACAGCATACCGCAGCGGTGTGACGCACCGCCGCATTTTCCCTCTCAAGACCGGGGCGACCGCCCCTTTGTGTAACAAACTACACCTCCCATATAACCGGTGTTTGCCGCTGATTCGGGTGTTTGCCCGCGTTGGCGGCCGCTCCGGTTTTTGGGCTTTGGCGAACAGGCCGCCGAACAGACGCGGCCGTGTGCGGGAAGAGCCGCAAAGTACACCCTGCCGCTGCCGATTAAACCGGTAAACGGAATTTACGAATGTTTTTCCACTTGGGGAAGAGGACGCCGGCCCAGATGCGGCGTCCCCTCTGCAACGCCAAAATTAGGCACGCCAACGCTGCACTGCCTTTAAAATGAATCGGCTATAGAAAGAAAACGCTGCACCACACCCTCAGACTGGCAGGAATATCCCTCACCCCGCCGGTATCGTTGCACCAAGGGCGAAGCAGACAAGCTGCTTCGCCCTTGGTGCTTGAGGGGGAGGATAAAATATTGAATATAGCGGTATTGTTTTGCAGGCTTCGCGCATGCAGGACAGCGCCTGGTATCAGGTCAGCTTTTTGGCCAGCCGGTCGGCAATGGCGTCGATAAACGCCGCGCTGGTCACGGCCTGCGCTTTAAAATCCGGCTCGGTGAGGCCAATGAGGTCACGGGTCATAACGCCGCTGTTCAAGGTCTCTATGCAGGCCGCCTCCAGCGCTTCGCCAAATTGTACAAGCCGGGGCAGCGCGTCGAGTCCGCCGCGTTTTTTAAGCGCCCCGCTCCAGGCAAAAATAGTCGCAATTGGGTTGGTGGAGGTCTTTTCGCCTTTTAAATGACGATAATAATGCTGTGTGACGGTGCCGTGCGCCGCCTCAAACTCGGTGGCGCCGTCTGGCGCAACCAGCACCGAGGACATCATTGCCAGACTGCCGAACGCGGTGGAGATCATATCGCTCATAACGTCGCCGTCGTAATTTTTGCAGGCCCAGATATAGCCGCCCTCCGAACGGATGGTGCGCGAAACGGCATCGTCGATGAGCGTGTAAAAATACTGAATGCCGCTTTGCTCAAACCGCGGGCGGTATTCCTCGAATGTCTCCTCAAAAATCGCCTTAAAATCACCGTCGTAGACCTTTGAGATGGTATCCTTGGTCGAGAACCACAGATCCTGCTTTTTATCCAGCGCATAGCTAAAGCAGGCTCTGGCAAACGCGCGGATAGACGCCTCGGTATTGTGCTGCCCCAGCCAAACCGCAGGGCCGTTCGCCTCAAAAATATTAACCTCCTGAATTTTACCGCTTTCGCCAACAAATTTTAAGAAGCACGCGCCCGGTTCGTCGGTTTTAAGCTCGACGGCCTTGTAGATGTCACCATACGCGTGGCGCGCAATGGCAATAGGTTTCTTCCAGTTTTTCACGGCCGGCTTAATGGCGTCAATAACAATCGGTTCGCGGAAGACGGTGCCGTCCAAAATAGCGCGTATCGTCGCGTTGGGGCTTTTCCACATCTCGGTGAGCTCGGGGTATTCTGCCATGCGCTGGCGGTTAGGCGTAATGGTGGCACATTTGACCGCTACGCCGTATTTGCGGGTGGCCAGCGCCGCTTCAACCGTCACCTGGTCCTTTGTGGCGTTGCGATGCAGCAGCCCCAGATCGTAATACTCGGTTTTAAGCGCAACAAAGGGA
Source organism: Bacillota bacterium (assembly GCA_023395695.1). GTDB lineage: Bacteria > Bacillota > Clostridia > Oscillospirales > Ruminococcaceae > Yanshouia. Next base: position 10,545 of record JAEWYJ010000003.1, read on the forward strand.
TGCAGCAGCTTTTCCTTAATCATTTGCCAAAGAATGCGGGTCATTTCGTCGCCGTCCATTTCAACAAGCGGCGTGGTCATTTGAATTTTTTCCATGGTGGTAAGCCCCTTTCCGGATGGGTGGTTGTTTTTGCTTGGAAGCTGTTATAAAATAAGATAAGAGAATGCGAGCCGCATTCATGTGGGAGGTGCCGGTGTGGATTTTAAAGAGTTGACCTATATTGTGACCATCGCCGACGAGGGAAGCATCTCCCGCGCGGCGGAAAAGCTTTACATGGCGCAGTCGAGCCTCAGTCAGTTTTTGCAGCAATATGAGGCCGAGCTGGGCTCGCGGCTTTTTAACCGCACCGCGCGGGGCGTGCGGCTAACCGCTGCGGGTACGGCATTTGTCTACCATGCCAGAGGTATGCTGCAGCAATACCACCGCGCCAAAAGCGAGCTTGGCGACATTGAGTCGCTGCAGGGCGGCAGAATTGAACTGGGCATCAGCACCTTTCGGGGCGGTTATCTGCTGCCGCCCGTGCTAAAACGCTTCCGAACCCTTTATCCGCAGGTTCATGTCGAAATTACCGAGCTTGACAGCGTTCTGCTGGAGGAACGCATTATCGGGGGCTATCTCGATATCGGCCTTGTGGCGCTGCCTCTGGCCCGGTTGCGGCACAAAACCGATTTTTTGATGCGGGACGAGGTTGTACTGGTCGCCCACAAACGCCACCCGGTCATGGATTTTGCAGAGCAGGCGCCGGATGGCAAAACGTGGATACGCTTTGAAGACGCGGCGCGCTTTGAGTTTATTCTCGGCGGCCCGGGTACCATGCTCGGGCGCATTGCGCGCATGGAATTTCGCAAGCGCGACCTGATGCCGCTGGCCTACAACGCCAATATTACCGCGCCGTTTGCGGCAGCACTGGCCCGTGCGGGCACAGCGCTGGCACTCACCTATCATTCCTGCCGCGAGCTTTCCGGCGAGACGGCATATCTCTCGCTGGGGCCTCAGGGTATTTTTATTGAGCTGGCGCTGGCCTACCCACCCGACGGATACCGTTCAAAGGCGACGATGGCCTTAGGCGAGCTGATGCACGAAATGCTCCGTTAGCGGGCCCCGGCACAGCGCCAAAGAATGGCCCGGCTTGAAAGGCCTGAATCGGCACACGTATTTTTTGCACCGTAAAAGCAAGCGACGCAAGCGGACTCTCCGCGCGGCAGGACGACTGGCATAGCGGCACGTAAAATGCGCCGCCAGAACCGCTCGCTTTTTAAGCTGCCGCCAGAGCGCCGATTAAATGTGCCGCATACAGCGACGCTGTTCAGCCTCTCAAAAAAATGGCACACACAAAGCGGCGGGGAAT
>JAEWYJ010000021.1 GCA_023395695.1 Bacillota bacterium
CACCATAGCCGGTCGCTGTGGCGGCCGCGATGGCAATGCGGGGGTAGCGGGTGTAAAAATCCGCCAGAAACTGGCGCACCACCGGCACGGGGTTGCCCTTATTGGGCTGGTAGACGTGTGCCAGCAGACGGCCCTTATCGTCTATGACGGCCAGCTTGACGGTGGTGGAGCCGGCGTCAACACCGAGAAAAGCGCTGCCGACATAGGCGGCAGGGTCGGCCTCCTCAACGGCACAGCGGCTGTGACGCGCACAAAAATCGGCGTATTGCCGCTCATTTTCAAACAGCGGCGCGATAAAATGATAGTCCCCGGCGTGCGACAGTCCTGCGAGCTGCTTTAAGACGTTCGAGGGGTCGACGGCGCGGTCGGCGCCGAGCGCCGCGCCGAGCGCGACATAATAAAGCGAATTTTCCGGGCAGAGACCGGTGACCTTCAGCGTCTCGTCAAAGCTTTTTCTCAGCTCCGGTAAAAAGGTGAGTGGCCCGCCCAGATAGATGACATTGCCGGTAATGGGCCGGCCCTGCGCCAGCCCGGCAACGGTCTGGTTGACAACAGCCGAAAAGATGGAAGCGGCAATATCGTCATGGTTTGCGCCCTGATTCAGCAGCGGCTGTATGTCCGACTTTGCAAACACGCCGCAGCGCGAGGCAATGGTATACAGGCGCTGAGCGCGGGCGGCGTAGGTGTTCATCTGCTCAGGCGTAATATCCAGCAGCGTGGCCATCTGGTCGATAAACGCGCCGGTACCGCCTGCGCAAGAGCCGTTCATGCGCACTTCCAACCCGTTTTTCAGAAAGAGAATTTTAGCGTCTTCGCCCCCAAGCTCTATAGCGGCGTCGGTTTCAGGCAGTTGGCTGCGAAGAGCGACGCGGGTGGCATACACCTCCTGAACAAAGGGGATGCCGCATTTTTCGGCCAGACCCATGCCCGCGGAGCCTGAAATTGCAAGCAACAATTTTTCCTGCGGCGAAAAGCGCTCGCAAACCGTGCTGATAAGCCCGGCGGTTTTTTCGGCAATTTGAGAATAGTGGCGCTCATACGAATGATAGACAATGTCATCATTCGCATTAAGCACCACACATTTTATAGTCGTAGAACCTATATCAATACCAATTCTCACTTATTATTTCACCCGCGCACCTGCGCTTAACCGCATATTTAAAGCGGCTACCACTGTAAGATTAGGGATTAGTATGCATTACTCCCAAAGTAACTCTAGCATAAGAGCTTTGTCTTTAGATGTCAATATCCATAAAACTGATACATATTTATTGGAAAAAGCATATGACAATTTTTATGGCAGCTTATAAATAACGCTAATTGTTAAGGATATTATTCCCATTTATGGCTAAAATGTTTGCAGGCATTTATGGCAAGTCATAAATTGATGGAAAGCCTGTATTAAAGACGGTTTTTGCAGGATGCTATGCAAAGTGACGAAAAAAAGCGCATTTTTCTGTATGAGCAAGAATTAACAAAGACATATGTCTTCTAATCGCATACAATTGAATTTTAATAATGAAAGAAATTGCATCTTGGCTGCAAAAAAACGAAGGAAATAACCCATAATTTTAACCTGATACAGAAATATGAAGCCGGCGCCAGAGGCGGTATCAAGTAGTTTAGCATATTAGCGTAATAAAATTTTCTGCCTAAAAAGGAATAAAATGGTCATATTAGAGATTAATTATAATAATTTATGCGTTTTAATGAATAAAATTAAATTCGATAAAATGGCTTTTAAAATCAAATTTATGATTTGATACAATAAAAAATATCGAATAAATATTCTTGTTTAATAATATATTTGAATATATATTCACTGCGTTCATGATTTAGACCAAAAAACTTGCCAATTGCAAAACCCTGTGATATACTAAACACACTAATGGCGGTTTGCATTTTTTTACCTAAAATGCAAACCGTACATAATGCAAGTTGAATGGGAGGAAATTTCATGAAAAAGTATTTGGCAATTTCCATGGCGCTGGCACTTGTGCTGGTGCTCGCAGCCTGCGGCGGTACATCTTCCGCTCCGGCTTCTTCGGCTGCTCCGGCGCCGTCATCGGCAGCGCCCGCACCGTCTGAAGCACCCGCGGGCCCGACTGTCAGCGGCGACTTCATCATGGCTACCGGCGGTACTTCCGGCACCTATTATGCCTTCGGCGGCGTCATCTGCCAGGTGCTCAATGCCGCAACCGGCTCGAACATCACCGCGAACTCCACCGGCGCTTCCGTTGAGAATGTCCGCCTGCTTGAGTCGGGCGACGCAGACCTCGCGATTGTCCAGACCGACATTCAGGCTTATGCCGTTGGCGGCACCACGCTCGAAACCTTTGACGGACAGCCTGTCAACAATGTTAAGGCTATCGCTTCCCTCTATCCTGAGGTTGTTCATTGCGTGACCACCAATATGAACATCAACACCGTTGCCGACCTCAAGGGCAAGGTTGTTTCGATGGGCGCGCCCGGTTCCGGCACCCGTGCAAACGCCGAGCAGTTCCTCGAGGCCTATGGTCTGAGCGTTAACGACGTTCAGGTTCGCGACCTCTCCTTTGCGGAGTCCGGCAGTGCGCTTCAGGCCGGCACCATCGACGCAGCGTTCGTCGTGGCAGGCGCTCCCAACAGTGCCATCACCGAGCTGTCTGTTTCCAAGCCTGTTAAGATCGTTTCCATCGGCGACGCAGAGCGTGCCGCTATCATTGCCAAGTATCCCTACTATGGCGATTACACTGTCAGCAAGGACGTTTACAAGACCGAGGCCGATGCGACCACCCTTGCCATCAAGGCTGTTCTCATTTGCCGCGCTGAAATGTCCGAAGACGACGTTTATGCTCTGACCAAGGCGCTGTTCGAGAATCAGCCCGAGCTGGCTGCCTCGCATGCCAAGGGCGCTGAGCTTTCCGGCGACAGTGCAATGATCGGTGTTGTTCCCGGGAACGTACACCCCGGCGCCGCTAAATACTACAACGAGATCGGCGTTAAGGTTCCGTAAGGACAGCCTTATCCAAACATAAATTTTGGATATTAAAAAGTATGCATGCGGGCGGGCGAGAGCCATCTCGTCCGCCTGTATTCTTCTTGTCGTCATTATCTTGTTGTTGTTGCTGCCTTTACTCCCGCCCAGTCTTGTGGTAACCTCCAAAGGACAGGTCCTTTACGAGAAGATTATCACATCTACCGAGTGTGAAGTGGGTTTCAGGCATTCGGTCAACAAAGGGCTGATTCGCGAGGTGTACCGCTTAGACCCTAAAAACAGGCTGATAACGCTCGAAGAAGGCTATTTTCAAAGCTATGGCGCAGGTATGATAGATACCATTTATGAGACTGCCGATATGAATTTTCGGCAGGAGGGTGATTTTTACATTTTGGATTTTAAACCGGAGTGGAAAGCATCTATTGGATATATAGGGGGGAATATCGCCGGACACGTTTTTAAATACGGCGATGATACGCTTGAAATCGGGAAGTTACGCCCGAAACAGCCATTTTCAATTATGATATTGCGTCGCAGCGTTTTAAAAAGGCTGCTGCGGCTTACCTAAACATCGATTCCTTGCACAAATGATAGTTACAATCAATCGATCTTCGACCTGACGGGTCGGAAAGGGTGAGAAAATTGCTTTTTAATAAAAAGAAAGTAAAACCGGAGGATATTGATTTATCAACTCTGGATAAAGAAAGCGCTTACAGAACCTTTACTGGTTGGCAGAACGTTGTTATTACCATCATTCTTGTCGCCTTTACCTCCTTTCAGCTGTTTTCGTCTCTCACAGGGCGCGTGCCGCAGCAGCAGGTGCGTTACATACACCTCGGCTTTGCAATAGCGCTGGCCTACTGGCTTTATCCCGCATCTGTTAAATTCAGCAGAAGCAAGCTCAATATTCCGGATCTGCTGTTAGGCGCGGCATTTGTCAGTGTCATCGGCTACTGTGTTTTCAATTATGCCGAGCTTTTAAAGCGGGCGGGGCGCTTTACCGATATGGATATGTATGTTGGCATTCTGGCCATTATCCTGATTATCGAAGCCTGCCGCCGTGTTGTCGGCGTTCCAATTGTGGTTATTGCCTGCGTGTTTATTGTGTATGCCCGTTTTGGCGCCTATATGCCGGGCTTTCTGCGTCACCGCGGTTACACCATGAAGCGCATTGTCACACACCTGTTCTACACCACCGAAGGTATTATCGGCACGCCCATCGGCGCGTGTTCAACCTTTATCTTCCTGTTCATCATGTTTGGCGCGTTTCTTGAAAAGACCGGTATCGGCCAGTTTTTTATT
>JAEWYJ010000069.1 GCA_023395695.1 Bacillota bacterium
CCAATACGCTGATCCGTGCCGAGGTTGAGCGCTGTTATAACGGTATTTTTGCGCCGCCTGCCTTTTCCTGTGACAACGCGGTAGGCATTGCGGTGCTTACGGCGCTTGCGGCAGGCGAGACGGTGACGCATATGTCCCGGGAAGGAGCCGCATTATGAGACTGCCGGTTTTAAAGGTTTCGCAGCTCAACCGCTATGTTAAATCTCAGCTGGAATCCGACCCAAGACTTAAGGAAATTTATGTTGCAGGCGAGATTGGCACCCTGACCGCCAATCAGCGCTCGGGGCACCTGTATTTTACCCTGCGCGACGACGCGGCCTCCATAAAAGCTGTTATGTTTTCGGGCAACGTATTGCAGCTTAAATTTATGCCTCAGGCCGGGCTGGCGGTGGTCGCGCGGGGTGCTGCTACCCTGTATGAGCGCGACGGCGGGTTTCAGCTGATGGTATCTGAGCTGATGCTGGACGGCGCTGGCGCACAGGGCTTCGCTTTTGAAAGGCAAAAGCAGCTTTTGGCGGCCAAGGGCTATTTTGATGCAGACAAAAAGCGCTCCATTCCCTATAACCCGCCGGTTGTCGGCGTTGTTACATCTGATTCCGGCGCCGCGCTGCACGATATTATCAGCGTGATCACACGCAAAAATCCGTCGGTACGGCTGCTGCTGGCTCCGGCGGTCGTGCAGGGGCCCGACGCGCCGGCATCCATTGCAGCTGCCATTCAAATGCTCAACCGTGACGGCAGAAGCGCCGTCATCATTGTGGGACGCGGGGGCGGTTCTGCCGAGGATTTATGGGCTTTTAACGAGGAGGCGACGGTGCGCGCCGTGGCCGGGTCCCGTATTCCGACCATTTCAGCCGTGGGGCACGAGACCGATGTGACGCTGTGCGACCTGGCCGCCGATCTGCGGGCCGCGACCCCAACCGCTGCTGCCGAGCTGGCTGTGGCTGACCGTGCGCAGCTTATCGAACGGTTGGCACAACGCAGAAATCTGCTTAAAAATGCAATGGCGCAGCAATTCGCTCTGAAAGAGCGACTGCTGGTGGAAAAAAAGGCCGCCGAGCCGCTAAAAAACCCCCGGTTTTTTATTAATAAAAATAGACAAAGATTGAATAATTTGATAGAATCAATGTATAACCTTTCTCAGACTGACGTTTCCAACCGGGTTGGAGCCGTTGCACAACGGGCTGCCTTGCTGGATTCCCTGAGCCCGCTGCAAATTTTGGCCCGTGGCTATTGTATCGCGTCAAAGGACGGCCACCCGCTTCATTCCGCGGGGCAGTTACAGGCGGGGGACAGAATTACACTGCGCCTTTATGAGGGCGGCGCTGCGGCTGTTATTCAAAGCACCGCCGCAGAAGGAGAATTATTATGACTTTTGAACAGGCGCTTGCCCGTCTGGATGAAATTACCGCACTGCTGTCAAACGGCAGCACAAGTCTTGAGCAGTCGCTGGCACTCTACGCCGAGGGCGCCGGGCTTATAGAGCGCTGTACCCGGCAGCTAAACGATGCCAAAGCGAAAATAGAAACGCTTTTTCCTGAGAAAGAAGGCTCCGCCGATGCGATTTGAGGACGAATTTTCCGCACTCCGCGCACAGATTGAAAATAATCTGCAATTGTTTACCGAATATCCCGAAAGTATACTGCAGGCCCCCGTGCTGGAGGCTATGCGTTACAGCCTGCTGGGGGGCGGCAAGCGTATCCGCGCGGTACTGGCGGTAGCGTTCTGTCAGGCGTTCGGCATGCCGGGCGAGCTGGCAATGCCCGCCGCCTGCGCGCTTGAAATGATTCACGCCTATTCCCTGATACACGACGATCTGCCCTGCATGGATGATGACGACATGCGCCGCGGCAAGCCCTCAAACCACAAGCAGTTTGGAGAGGGGCTGGCGGTGCTGGCTGGCGACGGCCTGTTGACGCTTGCGTTTGAAGTGGTCTCCAGCGACGAGACACAGCGGCTGCTTGGGGCCGACTGCGCGCTTGCAATGGTGCGCACGCTCTCAAAAGCCGCGGGCGAATACGGTATGCTGGGCGGTCAGGTGGTCGATGTTATCAGCGAGGGGAAATCACTTACCCTCTCGCAGCATCGCAACATGGTGGCGATGAAAACCGGAGCACTTATCCGCGCCGCGGTACAATGTGGTTGCATCGCCGCCGGCGCTTCTGCCTATCAGGCCGGACTGGCGCATGCCTATGCCAAAAAAATCGGGCTGGCTTTTCAAATTACCGACGATATCCTCGATGTAACCGGCGACAGCACCCTGCTGGGCAAGAATACCGGCGGCGACGAAAAGGCGCATAAGATCACCTTTGTTTCGCTGCTGGGTCTGGACGCGGCACAGACAGAGGCGGATAATTTGTTCGACAGCGCCCAGCGCGATTTGGCTGAGCTGTTCCCCGAGAACACCTTCCTGCCCGAGCTGACCAAGCTGCTGGCACACCGCACTGCCTGAACGTATTCTCCAATTAAAAGGAAGTTATAACATGCCGATTATTCAGGTTCTTTGCAGCAATCCCCTTGTCAATATCTGTGCAGTGGCTTGGTTTGCCGCACAGGTTATTAAAACATTGCTGCACTGGGTTTCTCATGGCAATTTAAAACTGGAACGCATGACGGGTTCGGGTGGAATGCCCAGCTCGCATTCGGCGCTGGTGGTATCGCTCACCATCGGGATGGCGCGCGTCGTAGGTTTTGCGTCGCCTCTGTTTGCGCTAACCATCGCCTTTGCGGCGGTCGTTATGTATGACGCCATGGGCGTCCGGAGGGCCGCCGGCGAACAGGCCAAAACCATCAATTGGCTGCTGGGCAGCTATAAGGATTTTTGGGATATTTTAAAAGATCATCCACTGCTGGACTTTGAAGGTGACGAAGACATCGAAGAAACCGCGTGCGAAGATGCGCAGGAAGAAGCAGACGCGCAGGACACCTGCGGTGAGCAAAGTCGTAAGGCGCTTAAAGAATATCTGGGGCATACGCCGCTGGAGGTTATCGCAGGCGCACTGCTCGGCATACTTATTGCAATGATCTATCCGCTATAATTAACCACACTCAGACGCGTCGCCTGCAGGCAACGCAGATTAAAAATATTCTGTATTTTTAATATTTTAAGGGGTATGACATGGTTTCAAAACGAATTTTAGATCTGTCCGGAAGCCCGCAGGGTCTGCGGCAGCTTTCTGTTTTTCAGCTAAAGCTTCTTGCCGAAGAAATCAGAGCCGAGCTGGTTCATACCGTCTCGTGCACCGGGGGGCATTTAGCCTCTAACCTTGGCGTTGTGGAGCTGACCTTGGCGCTGGTGCGCTGTTTTGACGTTTCCAGGGACAAAATTGTCTGGGATGTGGGGCATCAGTGCTATACCTACAAGCTGTTAACCGGCCGCCTGTCTCGTTTTTCAACACTCAGGCAGGAAAACGGCCTCTCCGGCTTTCCTAAAACTGAGGAAAGCGCTTATGACAGCTTTATCGCGGGTCATGCCAGCACGTCTATTGCCGCGGCCTACGGCTTAAAGCGCAGCATGACGCTGCAGGGCAAGAAGGACCACGTTGTGGCGGTTATCGGCGACGGCTCTCTAACCGGCGGAATGGCCTACGAGGGCCTTAATAATGTTGGTAAGAGCGGCGAAAATCTAATTATTATCCTCAACGACAACGAAATGGCCATCTCTAAAAACGAGGGGGCTATGGCAAAATATCTGTCGGTGATCCGCTCAAAGCCCGGCTATTTCAAGATAAAAAAGGTCACCGAGCAGGCCTTGCTCAGCGTGCCGGTAGCGGGTGAGGCCCTGCGCGATCTTGTTGCCGGCTCTAAAACCGTGCTCAAGCAGGTCATTTATCCCAGTCCTTTTTTCGAGGAGCTTGGATTTACCTACTTCGGTCCGGTGGATGGGCATAATCTGCAAAATCTCTGTGATATACTGGCTGAGGCCAAAAAAACCGAAGGCCCCAGCATCATTCATGTGCAGACTAAAAAGGGCAAGGGCTATAGCTTTGCCGAGCAAAACCCGGGAGCCTATCACGGCGTTTCGCGTTTTAATATTGCAACCGGTCAGCCGGTCAGCACGTCGGGAGAAAGCTTTTCCTCGGTGTTTGGCCAGGAGCTGGTTCGGCTGGCGGAAGAAGACCCCCGCATCTGCGCCATTACAGCGGCGATGGAGCACGGCACCGGTCTGCAATATTTTGGCAGACGCTTTAAAAAGGCCGGCCGGTATTACGATGTGGGCATAGCCGAAGAGTTTGGCGTAACCTTCGCCAGTGCGCTGGGGGCGGGCGGCATGCTGCCGGTATTCGCTGTCTATTCCACTTTTTTACAGCGCGGCTATGACCAGCTGATTCACGACGCGGCCATTGAAAAGCGGCATATTGTGCTGGGCGTTGACCGTGCCGGTATTGTCGGCGACGACGGAGAAACGCATCAGGGCATTTTTGACGTGGCCTTTCTGTCAACTATTCCGGGGGCGACGGTGCTGGCGCCCGCTAATTTTGACGAGCTGCGAGCCATGCTTAAAAGCGCGTTAAACGATTATGACAGCCCTGTGGCGGTACGCTATCCCAGAGGGGGCGAAAGCCCCTTGCTGGCTCAATGCCCCGCGACCGGTAAGGCTTTTGATGAATATGCGCCCACCGGCGGCAGACAGGTCATTGTCACCTACGGCAGAACCTTTGCAGCTGCCAGAGAGGCGGCCGACCGGCTGGGGAATACCGCGGTCATCAAGCTCAACCGCGTGCTGCCGCTCGACGGCGGCGCGGTAGCGGCGGCGGCGAAATATGACAGGATTCTTTTTGCTGAAGAGGGCATTCGCAGCGGTGGCTTAGGCATGCAGTTTATTGCCGCACTTTCACTTGGCGGCTACCGGGGCAAAACCGCACTGCACGCCATTGACGGCTTTGTACCGCAAAGCGCGGTTGAGAGCGCTTTGCACGCGTTGGGGCTCGATGCCGATGGGCTTAGTCTGCTGCTGCGGCAAATGGATGAATGACGGGTGCGTGTTGAAGATGAAAAAACGGCTGGATGTGCTGCTGGTCGAGCGCGGGCTGGCGCCCGATATGGTTCAGGCACAGGCGCTTATTATGGCCGGCAGGGTGTATGCCGCCGGACAAAAAGCTGATAAAGCGGGGGAGGACTATAAAGATTCTACCCTTATTGAGGTCAGGTGCGACGCACTGCGATATGTCAGCCGCGGCGGGCTAAAGCTTGAAAAGGCGCTGTCGGTTTTTCCAATGACGCTCAAAGGCGCTGTCTGCTGTGACTTTGGCGCTTCCACCGGAGGGTTTACCGACTGCATGTTGCAAAACGGCGCCCAAAAGGTCTATGCCTTTGACGTGGGCTACGGCCAACTGGCCTGGAGCCTGCGTCAGGATGCACGGGTGGTTAACCGAGAGCGCACCAACGTACGTCATCTGACCTTGGCAGACGTCAGCGAACCGGTTGATTTTATCAGCATTGACGTCTCTTTCATTTCGTTGGCGCTGGTGTTGCCGGCAGCGTATCAATTATTAAAGCCCGGCGGAGCGGTTGTCTGCCTGATTAAGCCCCAGTTTGAGGCGCAGCGTGATCAGGTTGGCAAAAAAGGCGTTGTCAGTGATCAAAGCGTCCACCTTGCCGTTATTGAAAAGGTTATGAACCGCGCTATAACAGCTGGGTTTAATGTAAAGGGATTATCCTTTTCACCCGTGAGGGGGCCGGAGGGGAATATTGAATATCTGCTTTATCTCATTCGCGGAACGCCTGACGGGCAGGCTTTGAACAATGCCCCAAAAATTGTGGAGGATGCGCACCAGGCTTTTGGCGCAACTTAAATGATGATGGAAAAAATTCTGCTATGCCCAAATTTGAAGCTTTCAAACGCGTTACAATGCACGCAGGAGGCGGTTGCCCGCCTTAAGGACTGTGGCCTTGTGCCTATGCTGTCCAGGGCCGACGCCCAAGCGCTTGGCTGCTGTGCCGATATTGCTATAGACGACCTTGAAACGCTGCTAAATATCTGCGATGCCGTCATAGCCATTGGCGGGGACGGCACCATCTTCCATCAGGCCGGTGTTGCCATGCGTTACGATAAGCCTGTTTTAGGCATTAACTCAGGGCGACTGGGATTTCTTTCTCAGATGGAGGCGAGCGACCTTTCGGCGCTGGAGATGCTTAAAACCGGCGACTATGACATTGAAAACCGCATGGTTCTGCGCATGTCGCTCTTTGGAGCCAATGCACAGCAGGTGACAGGCTACGCGATCAACGATGTGGTCATCTGCCGTGCACAGTTTGGCAGGGCCATTGATATCCGGGTGCTGTGCGGCATCGACACGGTGGGCGAATACCGTGCGGACGGCATTATTTTTGCTACACCGACCGGCTCCACCGCCTACTCGCTCTCGGCAGGGGGGCCAATTATTGACCCTTCGGTTGAGACGATAACCATGACGCCCATCTGCCCGCACTCTCTTTCGGGCCGTTCTATCG
>JAEWYJ010000113.1 GCA_023395695.1 Bacillota bacterium
AAGTCTTTAAGCGGACCGAGGTGGTAAACAAAACCACCCCCTACGGCATATCGCTTGAGGAGCTGGCCGACTTTTCGTCCGACCTGATGGAATCGGTCTCGTCGCTGCTCGTGATCTGCAATACTAAGGAAAGCGCCCGCAAGCTTTATAATACGCTGAAAACACGGCGCGAATATAAGCTATGCCATCTGTCGACCGCCATGTGCCCGGCACATAGAACCGATACATTAGAGCAGATTAACGCTGCCCTTCACAGCAAGGAAAAGCTGCTGTGCGTCTCGACGCAATTGGTGGAGGCGGGTGTGGATTTTTCGTTTGAAAGCGTTGTTCGTGTGGCGGCTGGATTAGATAATATTGCGCAGGCGGCCGGGCGCTGCAACCGCGGCTTTGAGTTTGACAATATCTGTCGGGTCTATGTCGTCAATTTAAGGCAAGACGCCGAAAGGCTGAGCATGCTCCGGGAGATTGCCGCAGCGCAGCGGTGCGCCGCTTGGCTTTTGCGGCAGTTTTTTCAGCAGCCCGCGCTTTATGCAGATAATTTACTCAGTGACCAAAGCATGGCGGCTTACTACCGGCGGCTTTTTGATGACCCGGATATCAAAGGGAAATTCGCTTTTCCCAAAAACCTGCCCGATGGCCAGAACGAAAATCTGTTCGATTTGCTGGCCGAAAACAAGACGCATCTTGAACGCCCGGAAATTAAGGGCCGTTATTGTCTGAATCAGGCGTTTAAAACCGCCGGGGAGGCGTTTGAGGTGTTTGATGAAAATACCGTTGAAGTCATTGTGCCCTATAATGCGCAGGCGGACGCGCTTATAGCCGACCTGTTTTCTCAAAAGGCCGACTTTGATTACGGCTTTTTGAAATCCTGCATCGAGAAGGCGCGGCCGTACACCGTGCATCTCTTCCGGTATCAATACCAAACGCTGCTCGAATACGGCATGCTGTCCTTCCCAAAAGATAAAGAGAACAAGGCACGCTTCACCGTTCTGAACAAGCAGTGCTATCACCCTGAAACCGGCGTCAATACGGAGGCGTTTATCTTTTGATATTGGCCTTGCCGGAGAGGCACATGGCGCGTTTAATCAAATAGTTACACAGCGCGCGCTTTTCAATTTGCACATTTTATCCTCAGATAGCAGCGAAATTGAAATTTTGTAAAAAGGAGGTATTTAATTGCAGCACGATAATATTGTGGAATTTGAAGTCATTGGCGAGTATGCGTTATTTTCCGATCCTATCACCCGCGTGGGCGGCGAAAAATTCAGCTATCAGATTCCGACCTACGAAGCACTCAAGGGCATGTTGCAAAGCGTCTACTGGAAACCCACACTAACATGGATTGTCGATTCGGTACGTATTATGAACCAAATTCAGACCGAGACCAAGGGTATCCGCCCTATCAAATACACGGGTGGCGGCAACGATTTGTCTTATTATACCTACTTAAAAGACTGCCGCTATCAGGTGCGGGCGCACTTTGTCTGGAATGAAAACCGCCCGGAGTTGGCAGATGACCGCAATGAGCATAAGCATCACAACATTGCCCGGCGCATGATCGAGCACGGCGGGCGGCGAGATATCTTTTTGGGCACGCGGGAGTGCCAGGCCTATGTTGCGTCCTGCCGCTTCGGCGAAGGCGAAAGCTTTTACGAAAATACACCCCAGCTCGATTTTGGCGTGATGTATCATGGCATTACCTATGCGGATGAAGCCTATTCCGACGAAACGCAGGGGAAGATGACGGTGCGGCTCTGGCGCGCGGTGATGAAGCAGGGCGTCATTGACTTTCTTCGCCCCGAGCAGTGTATTCACCGCCCGGTGGGGGAGATGGAAATCAAGCCTTTTGGTGAAGCGCTTGGCAATTTTAAGCCAATAGCGTCGGAGGTGTTTTAAATGGCGTGGATGAACACCTTGTACCAAACCTATGAGGCCAACGCCCACATGGCCGGGCAGCCGGTGGAGGGGGCGCCGCTATCGCTCGTGGCGCATATGACCGCCTATGCGCAGCTAGAGGTTACCGTCAGCCCGGAAGGGGATTTTTTAGGCGTCATTGAGTTGAAAAGAGAGGATGGCAGGACCATCGTTCCGGTGACAGAAGCTTCGGCCTCGCGTGCAAATGTCGTCGCGCCTCACGCGCTGTGCGACATGCTCGCGTATGTTGCCGGCGATTTTGGACACTATCTGGCGGATAAAAAAGCGATTGACAAATCCGCTGAAAAGTTTGAAAGGTATATTTCGGCATTGCGCGGCTGGGTGCAATCATCTTATTCACACCCTAAAGTACAGGCTATTTATGCCTATCTATCGCGGCAGCAGCTCATGCGGGATTTGATTGCGTCAGGCGTAATAACGCTTTCCGATGGAAAATTTTCGGATAAAAAAATTGCCGGGGCCGTCTATGAAAAGGTATTGGTGCGCTTTCGGGTTTCGGGCGACCAGCCCGAGGCCACATGGCAGGATAAGACACTTTTTGACAGCTATATTTGCTACTATGCCGCAACTCAGGAGAACAAAAAAGATATCTGTTATTTAGCCGGTACCATAGACACCATATCAACTACCCATCCAAAGGGTATTTTTGCTGCTAGTTATGGTGCCAAGCTGGTATCCGCCAATGACAAAACAAATTTTACATTCCGGGGGCGGTTCACTACGGCGGAGCAGGCCAGCGCTATTGGCTATGAAGCGACCCAGAAGGCGCACAGCGCGCTGACATGGCGGGCTGCCCGGCAGGGCGTCATCGCTGGAACACAGGACAAGCGCACCTACATCTGCTGGAACCCCAACGGCAAAAAGGTGGTCGACCTTGACAGTTTTATGGGTCTGGAGGAGGACGGCACACCGCAGGCTTACACCGAGGAGGGCTATAAAAAACGGTTGATTAAGGCACTCAACGGTTTTCGCAATCAGCTGGATAACAACGACGATATTGTTGTTATGGGTTTGGATGCCGCGACGACCGGGCGGCTTTCAATCATCTATTACAACGCGCTTAAGGGGTCGGATTTTTATGACCGCCTAACCGATTGGGCACTGACCTGCTGTTGGCATTTTACACGCTTTACGCCTGAAAAAAAGCCGTATACAACGGTGCTGACGCCGCTTACCAAGCAGATTGTGCGTTGCGCGTTCGGCGTTGAGCGGGGCGCCTTTCTGGAGGTTGACGACAAGGTCATGAAGGAGCAGTACCAGCGTATTCTTTACTGCATGCTTGATAAAAAGCCGCTGCCGCGCGATATGATGCACGCGGCGGTGCTGCGCACCTCGACGCCGCTGGCCTATTCGTTTGGCAACCGCGAACGTATGCTATCCACAACCTGCGCGCTGATCGCTAAATATCACCACGACAGATCAAAAGGAGTGAGCATCAACATGGCCCTGGACTATGAAAATTCCGACAGAAGCTATCTTTTTGGCAGATTGCTGGCGGTGCTCGAAAAAGCGGAGCGCGCCACATTTACGCGGGAAGAAACGCGTGAGCCAAACGCGATACGCCTGCAAAGCGCCTATGTCAACCATCCGATGAGCACTTGGCTGATTTTAGAGGACAAGCTCAATCCCTATTTTCAGCGGATGCAGCTCGGATCAAGAAAATATTACAAGGGCATTATGGAAGAGATTGTCGCCAAGCTAGGGACACTCTTTAAACCTGAAGACCTGAATCGTCCGCTCGAAGAGCTGTATTTAATCGGTTATTATCTCCAGCGCGCGGCGCTTAACCAAAGCAAAAGCAAGGATGAAAATAGGGAGGAATCATTATAATGAAAGCGCTTGAGAATAAAATTGATTTTGTCGTACTCGTATCAGTTGTTCACGCCAACCCGAACGGAGACCCGCTCAACGGCAATCGCCCCCGTACCACCTATACCGGCAACGGTGAGATTTCGGACGTTTGCATCAAAAGAAAGCTGCGCAATCGCCTTCAGGACATGGGCGAGGCAATCTTTGTCCAGTCGGACGAGCGCTGCGACGACGGCTTTGGCAGCTTGAGCGAGCGGGCCTCCCAGACCATCACATCCTACGTCTCAAAGGATGACTATGCCGCTCAGGCCTGCATCAAATGGTTCGATGTGCGTGCCTTCGGGCAGGTTTTTGCCTATAAAAAGGGCAAGGATAAGGATGGCGTATCGGTGCCGGTGCGCGGGCCGGTGTCAATTCATCAGGCGGTCAGTATATCGCCGGTGGATATCAGCAGCATGCAGATCACCAAGAGCGTCAACAGCGAGCCGACCGAGGACGGCAAAAAAAGCTCGGATACAATGGGCGCCAAACA
>JAEWYJ010000193.1 GCA_023395695.1 Bacillota bacterium
ATCGTGCAGGAGGCGCAGCAGAACGGCAGGGAAACGCTTGTCAACATCGGCTGCTACAGGTCGGCGGAAGGCAGAAGAGGGCTTGCAAACCTGACCGAACAGGGGTTGACAGCGCTGAAAAGCCTGCTGGGCTTTAAAAAATATCTGCTGGATTTTTCTTTAATTGCAGAGCGCGGCGTGTCCGAAGCGGTAATCTGGCAGGATTACCTCATCTTTGCGGCACTGCTGGGCATTGCGGATAAGGTGATGGAACAGCTTAAAAAGCTATACCCCGACGTGAGCGTCTACCAGCAGCAGGCGCAAACCGCCTACTATGTGGCCTACCGTTATCACTATGTCACCTGGCGGGCGGCAAAGTCGGCACAAAGTCAGGCGCAGCGTGCAGCGGGCGGCGGCGGGCGCACCTCCTTTGGGGGCGGCGGCGGCTTTTCGGGCGGCGGACACGGCGGCGGAACACGATAGCAAACGGTTAAGAAAAACCGGCGGCGTTAAGCCGACGCTGCCGGTTCAATAGTATGGTCGGCAAACTTAAAAACAGACTGCCTTGACGGCATATTTCTCGTGTCACAGTGCTATTTTTCTTGCCGGGCGCCAGCCTTGCAACACAAAAAATACGTGCACCGATTCAAATCGACTTTTCAAGTTGACCGATTATAAGTAAAAGCGCTTGGATTTTGTGTAATCCAAGCGCTTTTATAATATATTTAAAAGGATAATCCGAAAGATGCTGCCGCCCGCTACCCCCAAATGGCATTGGCGTCGGTTGCACTCCTGCTCAGGCGCGAAAAATCGGTTCTGATAAAGCTGGAGGTTGCCAGCAGCAGGAACACCAGCCCAATGCCGATGATAATCATAAAGGTCAGAAGCGGCGTGATGACAAAGCCATTGATTGAAATAACCAGCCCCTCGTTCAGAAGCTCCGTGATCGAAAGCCCGGTTTTTTCCAGCGCGACCATACGAAAAAACGCCGTGGCGTAGGTCATGGGGTTAAGATAAGCCACAAACCGCAGGCTGTCGGGCAGCATGGGCAAAGGGATATAAGCCCCCGAAAGAAAGGTCAGCGGCATTGTCACCGCAGTCTTTATAATCTGAAAGGTTTGTCCGTTGCGCACCTTGGTCGCCATAAACAGCCCAACCCCCGAAAATACAATACCAATGCATATCATGGCAAGAAGAATATAAAGCGGTGTCTGCCATGCGGTAAACCGGATGCCGATAAATAGCCCCACAACCAAAATCAGCAGCCCTTGCAGGGTGGCAACGGTGGCCGCCGAGAGCATTTGTCCCATAGCGACCGAGACGCGTCTGGCGGGCGATACCAAAACCTCTTTCATAAATCCGCTGACCATATCGTCCACCGTGGTCGAGGCCAGATTCAGGGCGCTTTCAAATACCGTCGTGATAATAACGCCGGACAGCATATAAGCCACAGGGTTGTCAATATAATCGGTTTTAAAAATAGAGCTGAAAACAAAGACAAAAAAGAATGGAAAAATAAGCGAAAAAACCAAACCCGTTCGGTTCCTTACAAAGGCCTTCAGCCCTCTTAACCATAATGCGAAAACAGTATTCATATCAGGCCTCCTCTCTGATTTTGCGGCCCGTAATTTCTAAAAAAACGTCATTAAAGGTGCCTTTTTTAATTTCCATATTTGTAATATGCGCCTTGTGCTCGCCAATTACCGTCAACAGCCGGTCCAGCTGCCCGGCCTCTACTTTATAATAGCCCTCTTTACGTTCGTATCCCAGTGCATGCCGGGTCAGCAGGCTTTCCAGCTCGGGCGCATTGGTGGTGCTGATATAAGCCGTGTCGCGGGTGTAACGCTTTTTAAGCGCGTAGGGCGTGTCGTGGGCGACGATGACACCGCCGTCAATAATGGCAATTTGATTGCAGACCTCCGCCTCCTCCATATAATGCGTGGTAAGGAAAATCGTAATATTACGTTCCTTTTGCAGCTTGAGAATATATTCCCAGATATGCGCTCTGGTTTGGGGATCAAGCCCCGTGGTAGGCTCGTCGAGGAATAAAACTCTGGGGTAATGCATCAGCCCGCGGGCAATTTCAACCCGGCGTTTCATACCGCCGGAAAGCGCACCCACCAGCTTTTTGCGTTCGCCGAGCAGGTCAACCAGCTTCAGAACAAACTGAATGCGCGCCTCTACCTCACCCCTGGGAATATTATAGAAGACACTGTGAAGCCTGAGATTTTCTTCTATCGTCATTTTGGCGTCAAGCGTAGAATCCTGAAAAACCACGCCGATTGCGGCACGCACCTGGTTTTTCTGCGTGGCAACGTCCTTTCCGTCAATAAAAAGCGCGCCGGAGGTTTTTTCAAATATCGTGCACAAGGTATTGATGGTGGTGCTTTTGCCGGCGCCGTTCGGCCCTAAAAAGGCAAAGATACTCCCCTCCTCCACGCTGAAGGAGATGTCGTTGACCGCCACAAAGTCCCCGTACTTTTTTGTAAAGTTTTTTACATCGATTATTGCCTTCATAGATCTGTTATTCCCTTATGACTCTGTTTTTTATTTGCATGATGCCGCGACAAGTCGTCCTGTTTTGGCACAGCGGCCTATATTATAATGTACTGTGTCTTGCGATTATAATTATTTTGCTTTCAAATGTCAATATTTCCAATCAGATAGACGGCCGCAGCCGGTCGTGCCGCCTATTAAAAAGATATATTAAACCAAGCATACGGCTGACTGGCAAACCGCTTACAGGAACGCTTGCCGGCCTGTCAAAAAGTCACTCAGGATTGACTTTTTGACAGACTGCACCGGCTGTGAGGCGCCCATAGCGTGCCGGATTGTTTGCCCGCAGCCGGCAAAGCGGGGAATCTTGCCCGTTTTTTCAGCTTGGCATAAAAGCCAAAGCGTGGCGAAGGGCTTTTTGGGCAAGCCAAAAGCCGATGCCCGCAGGCACCGGCTTTGTTTTTGTTTATTGCAGTGCGTCAGGCTGTATGCCCGAACCGCTAGAAGTTGAAAACCGCGCTCCAGTCAAAATCACCCGAAGCCTCCACGCTTTGCGGCCAGTGCGCGCACCATTGCGGCACCAACGGCGTCTCCACCCGGTCAAGGCTGGGCGTGTAGGGCTTGATATCCAGCACGGGCGTACCAGCTTCGGCATCAACATACGTCAGGCCGATAACGCCGTTTTCGTCGTCGAGATACGTCACTCCGGCGCAGGTCAGCGCAATGGGATTCGGACGCTCCGGCGTGCGGGTTGCAAAGGCTCCGAGCACCGCGGGCGATCCCCTGTAGGGGCTTTGCTCGGTCAGCTTTGCACGGGAGTGCGCACCG
>JAEWYJ010000230.1 GCA_023395695.1 Bacillota bacterium
CGGCGGCAGTATCCGCCGCGGATTACAGACCGGCAGCGGCAACGACGGCAGCTCGTTGAGCGCGGGCAGGCGGCCGATTAAGGCCCTGACTGGCGCAAGGTTGTTTTGCGGGCTTGGAATAAGCACGATGTGCCGTGGGGAGACATACTCCGCCTCAATGCCGCAGCCGGCCAGCAGTGACAGTGCCGCTGCACGATGCCCATCGGCGAACAGCAACGCAATGCGCACGGGGTCGGCCAGAGCAGGGGAACCGGCACAGACTGCCCAGACGCCCTTTTCCAGCGCGATGGCGCGCAGGGCTGAGACGGCCCCTGCCAGCGCGGCATAGCTGTTACGCAATGCCTCCCATTGCGGCAGCAATAAATCGGCCGAGAGCATGATGAGGTAGGAGGGGGAGGTCGAACCGAAGGTGGCCATTCGCCGCCGGGCGTCGCCGGCGCGGGCTGCATCCTTCAGATGCAGCAGCGCCGCCCCGGTCAGCGCGGGCAGCGTCTTGTGTAGCGAATCGCAGCAGGCGTCGGCGCCAAGCGCTATCGGGTGCAGGCGGTCAAAAAAAACGAGATGCGCACCGTGGGCGTTATCCACCAGCAGCGGCTTGCCGTGGCGGTGCGCAATGGCAGAAATCGCGCCAATGTCACACAGGGTGCCAAAATAATCCGGGCTGGTTAAGTAAACCGCCGAAACGTCGGGGTGCTGCGACAGCGCAGCTTCAACCGCCTGCGGCGAGGTACGTGCGGGGGTTTGCACGCCTGTAGCCTCGTCCGGCAGGAGCCACACCGGCTCTAAATTTAAAAGCGCCGCTGCGTTGACCGCCGCATGATGCGCCGCGCGGGTCATAAGTACCTTGGCGCCGTCGGGGCAGTAGAGCGACAGCATGGTTTGAATGCACAGCGTGCTGCCACCTGCCGAAAGCAGCGTTGACCCGCTGCCGTAGAGTGCTGAAAACCGGGCTTCGGTTTCAAGGGGAGCGCCCTCGCCGTCATAAAGGCAGCCGGTGTCGGGCAGCTCGGTGAGGTCGTATGGGGCACAGCCATCCAGCGGGGCGGGCAGCAGACCCTTGTGCCCCGGCATATGCAGGCGCTCGCGGCGCTTGTCCAGATAGCGGGCAAGTGCCGCAAAAAGCGGCGAGCTCATCGCGAAAGGCCGCGCTTTATCTGGCGCAGCCGGTCGTTGAGCGCGATGGCATGAGTAACCATTTTGGCGGCTATGGGGCGGTAAATATAATCAAACTCGCCAAGCAGCGCATCTATCTGCCCGTTAAAGCCGCGTTTAAAGCGGTAAAGGCCGTACATATGGTTGCCCTCTTCCTCCAGATTGCCGGAGATGCCCTGAAAATCGTAGACCGTGCAGCGCGTTTCAATGGCCCAGCGAATCATCTCCCACTGGAGCAGATAGTTGGGCATCACCTCGCGGTGCGCATTGTCCGAGGCGCCGTAAACATAGCAGGTTTTGCCGCCGAAGTTGGTGGTAATGGCTCCGGCGATCGCCTCCCCGTCATAAAACGCCATGTAAAGACGGGCGTGTGCGCCCAGCGCCGACAAAAACCGCGCAAAATAGGCACGGGGACGCACGGCAAAACCGTCTCGTTCACCGGTAACGGCCATGAGCCGGACAAAATCGTCGAGGCATTCCTCCCCGACAACCCGTACCGTCACGCCAAATTTGACAGCCTTGCGCAGATTGCGCCGGGTCTGCTGTGTCAGGTTTGCCAGCAGCGCCTCTTCGTCGCGGTTTTCCAGATAAAGCCGGTAGTTAAAGCGTGCCTGAATGCCCTCAAAGCCGTCGGGGCCATAGGAGCGGACAAAGCCCATGGCTTGGGCGATACCGCAAAAGCGGGTCTCGTCCTCAGACGCGTCGGGGTCCATTTTAAAGGCGTGAGCGCGATGTTTTTTGGCCAGTGCGTCCACACCGGCCTTAAGGGCGCGCAGCGTGTCCTCGTCGTGCAGGTCGCACACAGGGCCGCGCGGCGCATATAAAAAGCAACTGCCGATCAGCGGAATTTTTTGTATCAGCACCGAAATTGAGCCTATAATTTCGCCCGTGCCGTCACGGCAGACCACCGCCTCAAAGCCCCAGTTGTTTTTGACCTTGTGCCAGCTGCTGCATTGGGTGAAGCTGCCCTGCGGATGCTTTTCTACAAAGCGGTCGAGCGCGTCGTACTGCTCCGGTTTAAGAATTTCAAAAATAAGACACACATCCTTGTCGGTTATTAAACGGCGGGGCTAAGCGCTCCGCCCGGAACAAAGTATTTATACTTTCATTATGGCACAAAGTAGGGCCAAATAAAAGGGTATTATGCAGTTAAGCCGCGCGACTTATGGTATAATAGCCGCAAGACGGCTATTATACCGGGGTGATGCGCAACGGCTCGCCGCTTAACGCGGCAACCGCCTTTGATGCGCAAATTATACCATTCGCTTACGCTCATGGTATAATAGCCGCAAGACGGCTATTATACCGGGGTGATGCGCAACGGCTCGCCGCTTAACGCGGCTTGCTACCTTTTGATGCACAACTATACCCGGCGCTTGCGTTCACGGGATGGTATTAACGCCACGTTTGCCTTTTGGCGCTGTTGGCTGAGGAGAAGTGGTGTGGTCTGCTTGCGGGCAGCGCACCACTTCTGTTTTTTATCCGGGCTTTCATAAATAGTGTAATACCTTGTCCAGTCGTTCCGGATGCGGGTATCGTGAATGCGGTTTTCTTTTTACAGGCCCTTCTTTTCGGTGAAATACTGGTTGGTTTTTCGCAAGGGGAGATATATTCTCATCTGGCGGGCTTCTGATTGGTCGTTTTTTACCACAAAACAGGAGTTATTTGTTGATAATAACTGTTGACATCCTACATATTAGTTGCTAAAATTTAATAAACATGAAACACGATTCAGGTTTTATGTAAACAAATAGCATGTGCCGCATGCCGACCGGTGCATGCCAATAAAAGCGGGAGGCGTTAATATGAATATTTCCAGGCATAAGGATACCATCGTCGGACTCATTGCGGTTTTGTGGCTCGCCTGCATCGTTACCGGCACATCGGGGCATTTTGTACTCGGAATGTGCCTGGGCGTCGGGTTGATGCTCCTGCACCTGCTTCTCGGAGTCGCCAAAAACGGGGTTGTCTCTAAAAAGTTTTTGGTGTACCCGCTCTCCATCTGGGCTGTGCTTTGGGTCGTCAGCTTTATCACATCAGGCCATTATGCCATATTGTTTGGCAACGACATGCCCGCATTTACTGTTCTGGGCTTTCATCCCTCTTTCGCGCCGACCGTTTTCCTGTACTGGATTGGCGGCATGCTGACGCTCAACCTGGGGCATTACCTTTATCCGGACGAGTGGCTCTCCGAAAAGGACTGGGAAGATTTTTTGGGCAAGGTACATAGTTTGAAGGAGGTTAAATAATATGCCGCAAAGCACCGTAATGCTGATTGTTTCCTTTTCGGGACTGATGATAATTGTTTCCTTCCTTATTGGCATCTGGGCCAAAAACAAGGCGACCACCGCGCAGGCCTATTTTGGCGGCACTGCCATGTTTGGCCCCGTTACGGTCGGATTATCCAGTATGGCGGGCATTGCCAGCGCCTTTGCGCTCGTCGGCGTACCGGGCATTATTTACACCTCCGGCAACGCCATGACCTTCTGGATGCTCTCAGGCGCCGCTTTTGCGATGAGCTATATCGTGCTGGGTAAAAAGGTGCGCGCCATGGCTGAGATCGCCCCTATTTCAAGTCTGGGAGATATTTGTGACGTTCGCTTTAACAATAACCGTATTATCAAGGCGTTTATGTCGCTGATTATCTGCTTGGGCTGCATCGGCTATCTCGCGGCGCAAATTTCGGCGGGCAGCAAGCTGATCGCTCATCTGCTCGGGTGGCAGCCCATCGTCGCGGGTTTTGTCATCTTCGGTCTGCTTACTGTCTACACGGCGCTGTCCGGTGAGGTTGGCGGGCTTTTAACGCAGGCGTTTCAGGGGTTTGTCATGGTCGTCGCCGGCGTTGTCATGATTATTGCATTTTTTGTTATTACCGGCGGTTTCGGCAATGTGCTGGCTGCCGTGGCCTCGACCCCCGAGGTTGTGGGAACCAACGGTATTACCAAGGTGATGGGGGGCGGCATGCTCAACGCATGGGGTAAAATGCCGGGCGGCATAAGCCTGACATGGATGCTCATCCCCATTCTCGGCTGCGTCGGCCAGCCGCAGGTGCTCACCCGCATGTACGCGGTTAAAAACCCGCGCGACCTGCCCAAGGCAGGCATTGTCACGGCCGTTACCCATACCATCGTCGGTTTTTTGGCCGTTGTGGTGGCCTACGGTGCGCTGTACCTGGTCGCCATCGGAGAGATTCAGCCGCTGCAATCGGGCGATCAGGCCATCTACGCATTCTCAGACTATGTCGGCGTATGGGCGCAGCTGCTGGTCTACGCGGCGGTGCTGGCGGCGGCCATGTCCTCAGCCAGCATGTTTTTAACGTCGTCATCAACGCTGCTTTCAAAGGATCTGCCTTCCGCCCTTGGCATTAAAATTGATCCGGTCAAGCAGATAGCTGTTTCGAGAATTTTTATGTTCGTGCTTGGCGGCATCGCTATTGTTGTCTCAATTTATTCTACCGAAATGGTGGCGCTGCTGGGCACCTTTGGCTGGGGCACACTGGTTTCGGGCACCTTCCCGGTCTTTATTATGGGCCTGCTGTGGGAGCGCTGCAACGAAAAAGGCGCTTTGTGGGGCATTATTGG
>JAEWYJ010000279.1 GCA_023395695.1 Bacillota bacterium
GCTCTAGGCCGTCGGGCAGAAATATTTCACCGTATAAGAGGCTTGCGTTCCCAAATAGCAATCACGCCTAAAAGAACCCCCGATCGCCTCGATCTGAACTGCACCCCAATTGTTAGACAGTATGATATACTGAAAACAAATGGGGTGTATTTTCTATGCCAAAAGGGACACCGAATAAGCGACATACAGGAGAGTTTAAGCAACAGGTAGTGGAATACATGCAGGAATATAAGCTGTCCTGCGTGGAAACTTCAAAGATATTTGATACCGATCACAAAAATGTAGCACTATGGGAGCGAATTTACCTGACCCACGGAGCAGAGGGACTATATCTTGAGCGCCGAGGACGTGGTGGAAAGGGTAAGCCGTCAAAACCACCCAAACAGGTAGAAGAAGACCTAATTGCAGAAAATCAGAGGCTACGCGCGGAAAACGACTATCTAAAAAACTTGCATGCCTTAGTGTCGGAACGGGTACGGCGGGAGAACGGTCACAAGTAATCTCGGCGCTAAGGCAAAAACACAAACTGTCCATCCTGCTTGACGTAGCAAATCTTCCACGATCGACTTATTACTACTACGCAAAGCAGAGAAAAATACCAGACAAATACAGCCAGCTCAAGGAACAGATTACTGAAATCTACACGGAAAACCGTGGTCGATATGGCTACCGCCGTATTACGGACGAGTTGCACAACCGCGGCTATGTTATCAACCACAAAACCGTGCAGCGACTGATGAAGCAACTTGGAATCGTTTGTCGTGTCAGAATGAAGAAATATCGTTCCTACAAGGGAGATGTGGGCAAAATTGCACCAAACCTATTAGAGCGCAATTTTGTGGCTAAATTGCCTAATCAGAAGTGGGTAACTGATGTCACGGAGTTCTGCTTGTTCGGACAAAAGCTGTACCTATCCCCAATTCTGGATTTATGCAGCAGGGATATTATCAGCTATACCATCTCAGACAGACCGGTGCTTTCGATGGTCATAACTATGCTGGACAAGGCGTTTGAGCAGCTTCCGAATGGCACAAATCTCATTCTGCATTCCGACCAAGGCTGGCACTACCAGCACAATCAATATCAGCGGATGCTCAACGCCAAGGGCATCCGGCAAAGCATGAGCCGAAAGGGAAACTGTTTGGACAACGCTGTGATTGAGAATTTCTTCGGTTTGCTTAAAAGTGAGTTGCTGTATCTGCAAAAATTTGATTCTATCGATCAGTTCAAGGAGGAACTAATTGATTATCTGGATTACTACAACAATCGGAGAATCAAGGCAATGCTGAAGGGCTTGCCGCCTGCATTTCACAGACAACAAGCCCTTTCGGCTGCTTAATTTAAATATTTGTCTAACTTTTTGGGGTCATTTCACTTGCAGATTCCCGGGGTGTTTTGGTGCTTTATACGCCCACCGAATAGTTGGGGGCTTCTTTGGTGATATAGATGTCGTGTGGGTGGCTTTCTTTAAGGCCGGCGCCGGTAATGCGCACAAACTGTGCCTTTTCGTGCAGCTCAGGGATGGTCTGGCAGCCGGTATAGCCCATGCCGGAGCGGACACCGCCGATAAGCTGGTAAACCGTGTCGGACAACGGTCCCTTGTAAGGCACGCGGCCTTCAACGCCCTCGGGTACAAGCTTACGCGCATCCTCCTGGAAGTAGCGATCCTTAGAGCCCTTTTCCATAGCGGCCAACGAGCCCATGCCGCGGTAAACCTTAAAGTTTCGGCCCTGGTATATTTCGGTTTCGCCGGGCGATTCGGCGCAGCCGGCCAACAGGCTGCCAAGCATTACAACGTTGGCGCCCGCCGCCAGCGCCTTGACAATATCTCCGGAATATTTGATG
Organism: Bacillota bacterium; assembly: GCA_023395695.1. Lineage (GTDB taxonomy): Bacteria > Bacillota > Clostridia > Oscillospirales > Ruminococcaceae > Yanshouia. The sequence continues at coordinate 1,846 of JAEWYJ010000279.1, forward strand.
CCACCGTCTGCAATGGTGGGAATTCCCCGCTTTGCGGCGGCACAGCAGGCGTTGTAGATAGCCGATATCTGCGGCACGCCGCAGCCTGCAACAACTCGGGTAGTGCAAATGGAGCCGGGGCCAATGCCAATCTTAATGCAGTCGGCGCCCGCATCAATAAGCGCCTCGGCGCCTTCGGCTGTGGCAATATTGCCTGCAACAATGGCGACGTTGGGGAAGGCGTCGCGCACTTTTTTAACGCACTCAATAATATTCTGGCTGTGGCCATGGGCCGAATCGAGCACCAGTACGTCCACCTGTGCATTAACAAGCGCTTCGGCGCGCTCCAGCACATTGGCGGTGACGCCGATGGCGGCGGCGCAGAGCAGCCGCCCGCCTTTATCGCGCGCGGAGTTGGGGTAGCGTACGGCCTTTTCAATATCCTTAATGGTAATAAGCCCCTTGAGCTTGTAGTCGTTGTCTACAATCGGCAGCTTTTCAATTTTATATTTGGAAAGAATCGACTGCGCCTGCTCAAGCGTTGTGCCCACCGGGGCGGTAATCAGCCCGTCCTTGGTCATAACGTCCTTGATCGGCACGTCAAAATCCTTTAAGAAGCGCAGGTCGCGGTTGGTAATGATGCCGACCAGCCGCATATGCTCGTCGCAGATGGGTACGCCGGAGATGCGGTACCGGCCCATAAGCCGGTCGGCATCGGTGACATAGTGGTCGGGCGAGAGATAAAAAGGGTTGACAATAACGCCGTTTTCCGAGCGCTTAACTTTATCTACCTCGCCAACCTGTTCCTCTATCGACATGTTTTTGTGGATAACGCCGATGCCGCCCTCGCGCGCAATGGCAATCGCCATCGATGAAGTGGTAACGGTGTCCATAGCCGCCGTAATAATGGGTGTGTTCAATATGATGTCACGGGCCAGCACGGTATGCAGGTCGATGTCTCGCGGAATCACGTCTGAGTAAGCCGGAATGAGCAGGACGTCGTCAAATGTCAGCCCCTCGCTTACAAATTTGCTGCCATAGTCAATGTTGAGCATGTTTCTCTCCTTTCGGTTATCGGTGCGTTTAAAATATTTTGTCTATTCTAGCACCTGTCTCAGACGGTTTCAAGGGGTTTGAGAGAAAAAGCGCCCTCAAAGCATTTCTTTTCACCATGCTGTGCGCCTGCCGTGAACAACTGCTCGTTGCGGCTGTATTCCAGCGTCAGACAATCGTGCAGTCTGGCCTGTAAATGATAGCGCAAAAACAGCGTATCAATACCGCCGCTTGCAATGTAAGCATCGCCAAAGCCGTCGGTGAGAATATCGGCGTAGACGGTATTGTTCATATGCAAATTTTGGTCCAGGTCTGAAAGGCGCACAACCCGTGGGACGCGCCCGCAGCATTCCTCACCGGGATGAATTCGGATACGGGTAGGGTCTGCAAACGGCGTCCACGTTCCGTCCAGCATCGGCAGCGTGTAAGGGAAAACCCCGGGACGCAAAAGCCGGCCGGTGTGCGCATCGATCAGCGCCCAGCTGGTCTGGCATTCGGCCAGCAGTGCGCCGGTCTGGTCGTGCAACACTGTTTCGCGCAGCATATGGGCGCCGCGCCCCGTTAAGGGCGCGGTTGAAATAACAATATGCTCACCGGCGGCCGGCGCACGATGCACCTTGAGTGCCGTACCGGCAATAAGAAAAACAAAACCCTCGGCATAAAGACGCTGGTGCGTCAGCCCCAGCGCGTCAAGGTGCTCTCCGGAAACCGACTGAATATACCGCAGCATGGCCGAGGGCCGCAGGCGGCAAAACAGGTCGCAGTCGTAAACAGGCACCGTCTGCGCGCGGCTGTATTGATAACGTGCCATTACTTGCTGATGCGGTCAACGCCCATAAACGGCCGCAGCGCCTCAGGAATTGTAACCGAGCCGTCGCCGTTCTGGAAATTTTCGAGAATTGCAGCCACCGTTCTGCCGACTGCGACGCCCGAACCGTTTAACGTATGCACAAGCTGGGCCTTGTCGCCCTTGTCGTATTTATACCGGCAAGCCAGACGGCGGGCCTGAAAGTCCTCAAAGTTGGAGCAGGACGAAATCTCGACATAACGCCCGTAGGAGGGCATCCAGACCTCAATATCATAGGTCTTGGCAGATGAGAAGCCAAGGTCGCCCGAAGACAGCGCCACAACACGGTAGGGCAGCCCCAAGCCCTGCAGCACCAGCTCGGCCTCACGGGTCAGGTCCTCAAGCGCGTCGTAGCTGGTTGCAGGGTCTGCAAACTTGACCAGCTCAACCTTGTTGAACTGGTGCTGGCGAATTAAGCCGCGGGTATCGCGCCCGGCGGAACCCGCCTCAGCTCTGAAGCAGGCCGAGTAGGCGCAGTATTTAAGCGGCAGGTCGCTGCCGGAGAGAATCTCGTCACGGTGCAGATTGGTCACCGGCACCTCGGCCGTCGGGATGAGGAAATAATCCAGCCCCTCAAGCT
>JAEWYJ010000293.1 GCA_023395695.1 Bacillota bacterium
GTACTGGGGCACTTTTTTTGAGGTTATCGGCGTCAAGCATGCCATTGTATCACGTATGGCGCTGTTTTTTATGACGCCTGCTGTTATTTTGCTGGCGGCCGAGCTGACCGAGCTTTTGAAAAAGCTGATAGGGCTGCTGACCCGAAGCAGCAAACAGTCGCTGGCAGCCGCAGCGCTGGCCTATGCGATTCTGCTGTTGCCCATGCTGGTGCTGCACCAGCATTTTCTGGATATTAATTACAACGGCGTTATGCCTTACCAAAGCGTCTTTTCGGAAGCGTTTCGGGATTATTAGGGGGGCTTGGAGCATTGACTGTAGCAAAAAAGGCGAAGGCGGCCGGCGGCAGCCGGTTGGGCGGTATCATTTTGCGCCGCCGTGCGGGTCTTGGCGAGGACATTGCGCTCCTTGCGGCAACGCTGCTGATTTGTGCCTTTTACCAAATGGAAAATTATCGTTTTAATATATCGAATATCAAGTCCATGCCGGATCTCAGCGGGCTGCCCGCATTGTTTTCTCTTCCGGCGGGGTGGCTGCTGACTTATGGCATGCAGCTGTTCAGGGCGGGGTTTGCCGCATTGTTTGTCGTTACGCTGCTGGCTCTGGGTTTTTCAAACGGCGTTTTAAGGCGGTGGGGCTTTCTGCCCGCCGTGGCCGCGCTGCTGGCGCTGCCCCAGTTGGGGCTGGTGCTGCTGGGCGCTACCCGCCATGGCGACGGTATGCGCCGGTTTTTGTACGAGCTGTCGCTTATGCTGGGCCAGTGGCCGTTTATGACGCTGCAAAGGCTGCTGGCGCGGATACTACAACTACAGCCCGTTGGGCTGCCCGCCGTGGCCGCGTTGGCGCTGGGCGTTGCGGCGCTGGCGTTCATATTGGGGTATCTGCTGGCCCGGCGGCATCCGGCGACATAACACTTGTCCCCTTTACTGTGCGCAACCGCTCCGGTATGCCAAACGGACAAGCTGCCGGCTTACGGTTGGCACACCTCTTACGCATCTCCAATAAAACAGCGGAAAGCTTGGCGGGCCTTTTCCGGCCTGGTGGATCATCGCCTTTGGCGGGCTTTTCCAGGCTGTATACGTCCCCGGAGTGGGGGAACATGTTGTGACAGTCCATAGGGCTGTTTTATTGGAGATGCGTAAGAAGCAGCACTCTAGTTTACTACCGATAACTCAATGTCAGGGGAGTCAAGCAACCTGACGTTAGTTAAATACATTATTTTGAAGGAGAGATTTATCATGAAGAAAATAATGTCCCTCATGCTTTCGGCTGCCATGGTTGTTTCGATGGCTTCGTTTGCAATGGCTGCCGACTACAGCAGCGCAACGGGCGGCTCGGCAGGCAGCAGCGGATTTTCGGGTACCCCGGCCGTTGTTTCCTCCTCTGCTGTGACGCAGGCGGCTACTGCCGGCGGCTCTGTGACGATTACCGAGAATGCGGTTATCACCCAGAACGTTGTGCAGAGCATCGCTGCGGCGACCCAGCCTGTGACCTTTACCGCGCCGAACTACACCGCGGTTATCGATCCCAAAACGGTCACCTCCGCACAGAACATCAGCCTGGGCGCACTGCCGGCTAATGCAGCGGTAGAGAACACCTTCAGCCAGTTCTTCAGCAACAACTTTGCCTCGGTGCAGCTGGCACAGCAGGGCGCTTTTGGCGCGACGGTGCAGTTTACCATTGCCCCGACCAACCTGAGCAAGCTCAACACCGCCAACCTGCTGTTCTTCTCTTATGATCCTGCAACCAACAGCTACAGCAGAGTGACCACCACCTACACCGTTAACGCCAACGGCAGCATTTCCTTTTCCACGACGCTCGGCAATACCATCATCATCACCGATGGGCCGATCACCGCGAAATAATTGCTTGACATCAGGCTTTGATGGAGCTTTCCGCTGCGTGGCTTGACACAGAGGGAAGCTCCATATCCTGTTTGTAAGGGGCCATGCATATGATTTTAGATTTGCACACCCACATATTGCCCGGCATTGACGACGGCGCTAAGTCGGCGGATATTTCTGCCCGGATGCTGGCAGAAATTGCGCGGCAGAAGGCGCAGCCGGTTGTGCTGACGCCGCATTTTTACCCCTATGAATGCTCGGCGGACGACTTTTTAAAAAAGCGTACGGCCGCTTATGCCAGATTGCGGGAGGTTATGCAGGCACAGACCCCCGCGCTGGTTGGCTGCGAGGTTTTTTTGTCCCCGCTGCTGATGAAGAACCAGAATCTGCACCGCCTGTGCATCAGCGGTACCGATTTTGCGCTTATTGAGCTGCCCTTTACCGACCATCTGGATGATAAAACGTTCAGGCTGCTGGAGGATTTGCGCTATAACCACGGCGTGAAGCCGATACTCGCGCATGTGGAGCGGTACCGGTATATCACCCAGAGCCGCGACATGCTTGACACGCTGATTGCCTGCGGGTGCATGGTGCAGGTCAATGCAGAATCATTTTTAACCTCGCTGCTCAAGAGGCGGTTCGTGTTCGATTTACTTAAAAGCGATAAGATTGATTTTTTGGGCAGTGATTGCCACAATCTGACCACCCGGCCGCCCAATCTGATGCAGGCGGTAGATTTTATTACGAAGAAAAGAGGACCACAAGCGCTGGAGAAGATTGAAAAGCGCTCTGAAATGCTGTACAATCAGGCCTGTGGCCTTCATAAAATATAAAACGGTGATAATTATAGAAAAGCTTGCCAAAATCAGTATTTTTATGTAATATATAAAGAGCGTATCATCTTTTGGGAGGAATATCATTGCAGGATTCAATCGATATCATAGAATTAATTTCTATTCTACTTAAAAGGATCTGGATTATTATATTGGCGACTGTAGTGGGCGGGGCCGCAACCTTCGGCTTCTTTAAATTTTTAATGGCGCCGACCTACACAGCTCAGACGTTGCTTTACGTCAACAACAATAACCAATATTCCGGAACGAGCAACGTTAATCTCAACGATATTAACGCTTCCCAAAAGCTGGTGAACACCTATATTGTTATTTTGCAGAACGACAAGATTATTGAGCGGGTCGCGCAGCAGTGCGAGCTTGAATATGACGAGCTCAAGCAGGTCAGCAAGATGATTACGATGAAGGCGGTTAACAATACCGAGGTGTTCAGCATTCAGGTCACGAGTAAGGACCCGGTGCTCTCGGCCCGGATGGCCAACACGATGGCCGATCTGGCACCCTCCGAGATTATCCGTGTGGTCAAGGCCGGTTCGGTGGAGGTCATCTCGCAGGCGGAGCCGCCCGCCAAGCCCAGCGGGCCTAATTCGGTGCGCAACGGCATTATCGGCGGCTTGCTCGGGCTGATACTCGCGTCGGGCTGCGTGCTGCTTTTTGAGATGCTCGATACTACCGTCAAGGGAGAAGAGGATCTGACCAGCCGCTATAATATTGCGGTTCTCGGTGAAATCCCGGACTTTTATTCGGTGCCCAAGGGAGGATATAAAAACTATGAAAAGTAACGGTTTAGCCTCTCTTTTGCGCAAAAAGCAGGACGTTTCGGAGCGCATCTACGGTATTCTGATTAACGATGATACGGCCTTTGCCATTAAAGAGGCTTATAAAACGGCCCGCACCAATCTGTTGTTTGCGTTGGCCACCAGCGAAAACAAGTGCGTTATTATGACCAGCGCGCTGGCTGCGGAGGGCAAGTCGACCAACTGTGCCAATCTGGCGTTAACCATGTCGCAAACCGGCGCTTCGGTACTGCTTGTCGACGCGGATTTGAGAAAGTCAACCCAGCATAAGATTTTTGGCCTTTCCAATACCATTGGTCTGGCTGAAATTCTGGGCGGCTTTTGCAAAGTGGGTGACGGCGTCCACGAGCAGGTACACCCCAACCTTGATATTATTACGGCGGGGCAGGTGCCGCCCAACCCGTCTGAGCTGCTGGGCTCTCAGAATATGCAAAAGCTTATTGAGATTGTCAGCGAAAATTATAACTATATCTTTATCGACAGCCCTCCGGTCAATATTGTAACCGACGCGCTGGTGCTGGCACGGTATGCCGCAGGGCTGATTGTTTGCACACGCCATCGGCAGTCCACCCACGACGAGCTGCGCCGCGCCATTACCAGTATTGAGTTTGCAAACGCCAAGGTTTTGGGTATGCTGGTCTGTGACGTTAAGGATATGAGCGGCGGCTATTACCGCAAGAGCTATAAGTCTTATAAGAGCTACGAATAGTGCTGCCGGGTTACGTCGGCCTGTGTCAGGTCAGCGCCTTACAAAATGCTTTTGAACCCCCGCCCGTAATACGGGTCGGCTGCAGGCCGGCCCGCTGCGGCGGGGATTTTTGTATATGTGACACCGACTGGGGCTGGAAAACGGACAGGGCACAGGCGGTTGGCCTGTGGCGGAATATACGGGAGGTATTAACCCAAGGGCTTGGGCAGCGCGGTATCCCAATTAGCCCGACCCGTAAAATAAGCCTTGACAAATAGTGCTTTGGTCGATATAATCTGCTTATATCATATATAAATAATATGAATTATTGGAATAAAGGAGACAGCGAAACATGAACGCCATATTTGATATTCTGCTCAGAAGCAATTTTCGCTGTGGACGAATGTTTTACTCCCGGGCGCATAGCAGGTTCGGGTGTAAGGGCTGTACCATTGATGCTGACATTTAATGAGACCCGCCGGTTACCAGACTGTTTTCTGCCTTGCAGAAATTGCGCCGCATCCAAGCGGCCTGCCCGGTATATCGGTG
>JAEWYJ010000303.1 GCA_023395695.1 Bacillota bacterium
GTCAATACAACACTGTCGCAAATAAAGTCACAGGGTCGCCCCGCCGGCCATTCAATCAGTCAGCCACAAACTATCAAGTCCCGGCAAACGCAATAGCGAATTCCCACCTAAAAACCCACGCTGAAAGCGCATGGCAAAAATGCGGGAATACCGGCTGTATTCCGGGTATGGCCAGCACTGCATTAAGCTTTTTTAGCGGTATTTTTAAAAGCCGAAGACTTTTAAGAATCTTTCTAATCGCGTCTGCGGTTAAACAGCAGTACAAGGCGCAACAGCTGTGCTGCCGAGACAATCAGTGCCGCCACATAGGTCAGCGCGGCAGCCGTAAGCACCTTGCGCGTCTGGGAAACCTCTTCCCCCTGCAAAATACCGTCTTCGTCCAGCGTCCGCATAGCGCGGGCACTGGCGTCAAACTCCACCGGCAGCGTAATAAGCTGAAAAACCGTTACCGTCGCAAAGCAAACAATGCCAATACCAATCAGCGGCTCAATGCTCAGCAGAAAGCCGAGAAAAATAAGCGGCACAGCCAGCTGGGAGCCAAAGTTGGTCACCGGAATAATCGCGTTGCGGATGTTCAGCGGCCCGTACCCGGTGGCATGCTGCACCGCATGCCCCGTCTCGTGCGCGGCAACGCCCAGCGCCGCGATAGAGTTGCTGCCATACACACTCTCCGAAAGGCGGACAACCTGCTCTCTTGGGTCATAGTGATCGGTCAGCGACCCCTTGATATGCTCAATACGCACGTTATAAAGCCCGTTATCGTCCAAAATGCGCCGGGCCACATCCGCGCCGGTATAGCCGGAATAGCTGCGAACCTTTTGGTAACGCGAAAAAGTGCCCTGCACCTTCGTCTGTGCCCAAAGCGAAAAGAGGATGGCCGGCAGCACCAAAATCAGATATAAGCTGTCGATGCCATAATATCCGCCATATCCAAACATGCAAATTCCTCCTTAAAAACATCTGACATTCGTCCTTAATTAAAACGGCCTGAAACAGCAGCCGCGAAGGGTACCTGCCTAAAATATGCAAAAACGTGTTGCCGCCCCTTGAGCATCGGCAAAGCATATAGAATTGCCGGAATACCCCTGTTAAAACAGCTTACCCAAGGCCGGCCGCTGCCCGCGGATGAAATCCGCCGCTGTAATGCGTTTGGCCCCCTCCAGCTGAACCTCAAGTAACTCAAGTGCGCCGCTGCCGCAGGCAATGAGCAGGCGCTTATTATCCAGCAGTGCGCCGGGCGTGCCGTCTGTATAAACATCTTCGCACAAAACCGCGCGGTGAACTTTAAGCCGTCTGCCGTTAAACAGCGTATAGGCGCCCGGCCAGGGTGTGACGCCGCGAATGCGGGCATAGACAGCCCTCGCATCCTGCGACCAGTCAATCTCGCCGTCGGTTTTCTTTAAGGGCGGCGACCAGCAGGCCAGCGCGTTGTCCTGCGCAACCGGCGTCAGCGTATCCAGCGCGGCAACCGCCTGCGAAAGCGCCTGTGCGCCAAGCGCGGCAATGCGCTCAAACAGCGCGCCTGCCGTTTCGTTCGGGCCAATCGGCGTTTCTCTTTGCAGCAGCATATCGCCGGTATCCAGCCCCTGCGCCATGCGCATAATGGTCACGCCCGTAAGCGGCTCGTTGTTGATTACCGCCCATTGAATAGGCGCTGCGCCGCGGTATTTAGGCAGCAGGGAACCGTGCACATTAATGCAGCCCTTTGGCGGAATATCCAGCACTGCCTGCGGCAGCAGCTTGCCATAGGCCGCCACCACAATCAGCTCAGGAGAAAGCGCCGCAAGCCGCCCCTGCGCATCGGTGTCCTTAAGCGTTTCGGGCTGATATACCGCTATACCATGCTGTTGTGCCAACAGCTTAACCGGCGGCGGCGTCAGCGTAAAATGCCGTCCCTGCGGCTTATCGGGCTGGCTGTAAACCGCCAATATTTCATGACCGTCGTCAATCAGGCGTTGCAGCGAGGGCACCGCAAAATCGGGCGTGCCCATAAAGACAATTCTCATCTGTGACTATTCCTTCCCGCCGCGCTTCAAGATATAAGCAGCCCCATGATAAGGGCTATTGCGCTTAATACCACGCCTGCCCGGCTGCGGTATCTGAAATCTAATATTCCTCCGGCTCCAGCATTCTGGAAACGAGGTCCTTAAACAGTCTGCCGTTGAGGTGATCCGTTTCGTGGCAGATGGCGCGGGCCAAAAGCCCCTCGCCCTCAATCTCGCACAGGTTGCCGTCGCGGTCAAAATATTTGGCACGCACCTTTTTGGGGCGCTTGACCATGCCATATTCCCCGGGTGAGGACAGGCAGCCCTCGGCGTCGTCAATCTGTTCGGCGCTTTCATAGATAACCTCCGGGTTGACCATTTCAATGACGCCGTTTCCCACGTCGATGGTAACCACGCGGCGCAGCACCCCCACCTGCGGGGCCGCCAGCCCCACGCCGTTGGCTTCCTCCATCGTCTCGGCCATGTCATCTATCAGCATACGAAGCCGGTCGTCAAATTTCTCCACCGGGCGGGAGGTCTTGCGCAGGATCTCGTCGGTTTCATTTAGTATTCTGCGTATTGCCACTTTTCAACATCCTTTCGTTTGAGCACCGGCTCGGTGTTTCTCAGAGGTTGGAATCGTAATAAAAATCCAGCGTTACCGCCGCTGTGTTTTTTTGTTGATGGTACCATTCGCGCATCTCGGCAAAAAGCCCCCGCATTCTTTTGCCGCCGCGGCATTTGACCAGCAGTCGGCAACGGTACCGACCGGCCACACGGTAGGGCCGGCATTCGGCAGGGCCAAGCAGCCGGATTGGCAGCTCAGCATAGCTTTGCTTTGCCAGCGCGATAAACTGCCCGCTGTAGGCTTTGGCGCTTTCAACGGCAGCCGCTTCCTTTTCGGCCCAGAACACGACGCAGACAATATCGCAAAAAGGCGGGTATAGCCCCACCCGGCGGTAACTGATTTCTTCAGCGTAAAACGCCTTGTAATCCTGTGCGGCGGCCAGTGCCAGAATGCGGTTTTCAGGCGTGAAGGTCTGTATAATGGCGCGTCCCGGCTTTTCGGCCCGCCCACAGCGCCCCACCACCTGTGTAATCAGCGAAAAAGTGCGCTCAAAGCTGCGAAAGTCCTCTCCGTAAAGCGACTGATCGGCCGTCAGCACCCCTACAAGCGTCACATTGGGGAAATCCAGCCCCTTGGCGACCATCTGAGTGCCGATCATAATATCATAATCACCCCTGGCAAAGGCTTCAAACCCGCGCTGGTGTGCAAAGCGCGACATGGTGGTATCCATATCCATGCGCAGAATGCGGGCCGGCGAAAACAGCGTGCGCAGCTCTTCTTCAATGCGCTGGGTGCCAACGCCGGTGTAACGCAGCATGGCGCTCTTGCAGTGGTCGCACGGCGCGTTTTCGGCCCGGGAATAGCCGCAATAATGGCAAACCAGCCTATGGTTGGCCGCATGGTAGGTCAGCGGAATTGAACAATGCGGGCAGCGTGCCGCCTCCCCGCAGGAAGAGCATTTGACCAGCGTATTGTAGCCGCGGCGGTTTAAAAGCAAAATAACCTGCTCACGGCGCTCAACCGTCTCCCGAATTTGTTCGCAAAGCTCTTCTGAAAGCGTGCTGGAAACGGCGCTCACCTGCGCCGAACGCATATCCACCGTCAGCACGTCGGGTAACGGGTTGGAGGAATAGCGTTCACCAAGCGAGACAAGGTGATAGCGGCCGTTCACGGCGTTGTAATAGCTCTCGACCGAGGGCGTTGCCGAGCAGAGCAGCACTTGCGCGCAATGCGTCTTGCCCCGCAACCGGGCAATATCCCGTGCATGATAGCGGGGTGCGCTTTCGGAATGGTAGGTGTGCTCCTGCTCCTCGTCAATGACGATGAGGCCGATATTTTTAAGCGGCGCAAAAACTGCGGATCGGGTACCGACCACAATATCGGCTTTCCCCTCCCGGATACGCTGCCACTCGTCGAGCCGCTCGGTCATGGAAAGCGACGAGTGCAGCACCGCCACCCGCGCGCCAAACCGTGCGTTGAATTTTGCAACGGTCTGCGGCGTCAGCGATATTTCTGGAATTAAAACCATCGCCTGCCGCCCGCGCGCCAGCACGTCTTCTATAAGGCGTAAAAAAACCTGTGTTTTTCCGCTGCCGGTTACGCCATGCAGCAGCGAGGTGGTAAATTCGTTTTCAGTGCCCAATGCGCACAGCGTATCAAACGCCTGTTGCTGCGCTTGGGACAGGATAATCGGCGCGGTATCAAGCGCCGTTTGAGGTTTATCGGCCGTTTTTCGGGGCGTAAGCTCCTCAAACAGCTCTATAAGACCCTGCTTTTGCATGCGGTCTATGACCGCGCGGGTTGCGCCCGCAAAATAGCCCAGCTCACGCACTGAGGCGCAGCCGACCTGCTCCAGCAGGCTGATGACCGCCTGCTGCTTGGGAGTGTGCTTTGTTTTTTGAGGGGTGGTTGCATCAGCCTCCGCCAGCCGCGCCATGACGGCGCGCTCGTCAGCAACACGTTTTTTAATCAGCCGGCTGCGCACTGCAAGCCCAGCTGCAAGCAGCTCTTGAACACAGGCCGCTCCGGCGGACAAGCCCAACGCCGCAAGCGCCTTGTCCTCCGGCATAATTTTACGGCGCGCGGCCAGCAGCACGTAAAGCTGCTGCGCCTCGGGCGAAAGGCCCGCGGCCGTTCCCTCCTGCTGCTTGTCGTGTGCCGCCATAAGGCCCATGTTGATCTTTACGCCTAAGCCGGGCGGAACCAAGACGCGCAGCGCCTCAAACCAGGTACAAAAGGTCGCGGTGCGCACCGCCGACAGCAAAAACAGCCCTTCGTCGTCGAGCAGCGGCGCGGCATCTAAAAGTGTATGCACCGCCTTGAGCCGCGCGGGAGGCGTCCCCTCCCGTGCGTAAACCGCCAGCACCAGTCCAATCCGTGTGCGGTCGCCCGCCCCAAACGGCACCAGCACACGGCAGCCCGCTTTGGCACAAATTGTTTCCGGCAAAAGGTAATCATATTCCTTGTCGTAGGCGTAGGTCGCCTTTTCAACGGCAACACGCACAATGTTCATAGCCTAGAGCTGCACTTCGCCGCGGGCCGCAAACTTGCTTTTTCCGGAGGCGAATTCGTCCACCGCAAGCTTGACGGGCTTGCCCTCTAAAATATCGTGCTGCTCTTCGGCGTTATCCGCAATATCGCGGGCGCGCTTGGCAACAGCTACCACAAAAGCGTAGCAGTCCTGGTTTCTGTCGAGAATCTCACTCATGGCAGGTCTCAGCATGTTTTAAGCACCTCTTCAATTCTTTTTTGGTTCAGCCGGGGGATCAGCCTGCCTGCGCCGATGGCGCACAGCAGCTGCTCTCTGGCCAATTCTATATCATCGTTGAATATAACAAAATCGTAATGATCCGCCAGGCATATTTCCTGGGCGGCCGCGGCTAATCTGCCCGCGCGCTCCGCGCCGGTTTCGGTTCCCCGGCCCGTAAGGCGGTCAGCCAGCTCCTCCAGAGAGGGGGGCATCACAAATATCATCAGCGCATCCGGGCACAGGGCCTGCACCTGAGAGGCGCCCTTGGTTTCAATCTCCAATATCACATTATGTCCGGCGTCGAGCTGACGCTCGACAAAGTGGCGGGGCGTGCCGTAATAGTTGCCGTTATATTCGGTATATTCCAGCATATCACCGTCCGCAACCATCTTTAAAAATTGTTCTCTTCCGGTAAAATGGTAATGTACGCCGTCCATCTCGCCCGGCCGCGGCTGGCGCGTCGTCGCCGAAACGGACAGCGTCAGCGGCCCGCAAGGCGCCAGCAGCGGGGCGAGCAGCGTCCCCTTGCCCACACCCGAGGGCCCGGAATAGACGATCAGCTGTCCTCGGTTATGCTTCATCCTGCTCGTCATCCTCATCGTCGTCATCCAGGCGGTTCGCCACTGTTTCGGGCTGTACCGCCGATAAAATTACATGATCCGAGTCGGTTATAATAACCGCCCGGGTGCGCCGCCCGTAGGTTGCATCAATCAGCGACCCCCTGTCGCGGGCATCCTGTATGATGCGCTTGATGGGCGCCGACTCAGGGCTGACAATAGCCACAAGCTTGCGCGCCGAGACCATATTCCCAAAGCCAATATTGATCAGTTTCAAGCTGCACGCCTCCTATTCCACGTTTTGTATCTGCTCACGTATTTTTTCCAGCTCACTTTTAAGGGCGATAACCACCGCCGCTATCTCGGCGTCCTGCGCCTTTGAGCCGATGGTATTGGCCTCGCGGTTTAATTCCTGCGTCAGAAAATCAAGCTTGCGCCCGACGGGGTCGGGCTGGAGCAAAATGCCGCGAAACTGCGCCAGATGGCTTTTAAGGCGGACGGTTTCCTCATCCACCGCCACACGGTCGGCAAAAATGGCCGCCTCGGTCAGGACACGCGCATCATCAATGTTGCGGTCGGCCAAAAGGGTACTCAGCTTCTGGTAAAGCCGCGTCCGGTAGGCCTCCACCGTCTGGGGGCTCTGCGCTTCCACCGTTTGGGTCAGTCGTTCAACAGTATCCAGCCGCGTCAGAATATCCTCCCGCAGGCGGGCGCCCTCGGTTTCGCGCATCTGCACAAAGCGGTCCAGCGCTTCATTCGCCACCTGTAAAACCGCCTGCCACAGCGCATCCTCGTCCACCTCCGCCCGTTCAGGGGTTAATATGTCCGGATAACGCGACAGCGCAACGAGATCGATGTCATTTAGCAGGCCGGTCGCGTCGGAGAGCGCCTGCAGCGCGGCAGTATAGGATTTTGCCAGCGCCAGATTGACCCTGACCTCCGAATCGCAGCGCGCGCCGGTGTTGGTCAGCTGCAGATAAAGGTCGACCTTCCCGCGGGAAATGCGGCTCTGCACCAAGGTCTTGAGCTTATCCTCCATATAGCTGCAGCTGCGGGGCGCCCGGCAGGAAAACTCAAAGTAGCGGTGGTTGACCGATTTGATTTCAACGGTAATATCCCATCCGTCAAGCTGCCGCTGACCTCGTCCGTAGCCGGTCATGCTTCTGGTCATTTTATTATTCCCCTTTAGTACGCGGCATTAACCTTGTGCGGCAGGCCGGCCGTATCAAAACCGGCGGCTTTGGGCCCAAGCGATGCGCGCAAAATTTATTGTAGACATTGCTTAAAAGTCAACAAGCGAAAGGATCATCGGCTTATAGCCGGCCAGCCCAAAAAGCGGTGCGGACTTCACCCGCATTTTTGCGCTCAGGGGCGCCAGACGCATGCGGGCTGTCCCCCGCGGGGCAGCTGACGCAACAGCACGGAAAATACACAGTCGAGGCTGTATGCTTTTAAAATTGGCTATAAAGCACGAGCGCAAGGCGGATATGCGGCGACGCCAAATACGTTTGGGCATTTTAGCCGCGAACGGTTCAAGCGTAGCGCTTTTAAAACGCCCGGGCTAAATCTCCTTTAAGCTTTCGTTTTCTCTTGTTTTCTGCTGTTATCATACCCCTGCGCACAGGGTTTGTCAACCGCGCCGGGGAGTCTTGCCGTCCCTGCGCGGCGCCGGGCGGAGTCTTGCCGTTGTCCGGCTCCGGGGCCTGTCCTTAGGCTCGTTGGCCGAATGAGGATTTAAAATTGTCACCGCACCACGCAGCGCCCCTACTTCAGTCGGCGTCAGCTCGCGCCATTTGCCCGGCTGCAGCATTCCCAGCTTAACCGGTCCCACCGATATACGGCGCAGGCGGGCCACCTGTAGCCCAAGCGCCTCGCACATGCGGCGTATCTGGCGGTTTTTGCCTTCAAATATTGTCAGGCGCAGCACCACGCGGCCGGGTTCCTTAACCTCTACCTGCACCTGTGCGGGCAGCGTGGTAACGCCGTCATCAAGCGTCACAC
>JAEWYJ010000013.1 GCA_023395695.1 Bacillota bacterium
CGCAGGGTATCGTAATGTTATCTTATGACCGTAAGCTGTAATTATTCTTCTTCAATAAAATCGTAATCCTCGCCAAGCCGCTCTATGAACATGGCGGAAATTCTGTTAAATTCCGCTTCATCCTCAATGGCCTCAAGGAACTCCTCAACGCCCTGCGCGACAACCTTGAGAACCACCAGCTCGCCCGGGTCGGACAGCAGCTCATCAGGGTCTTCGATGACCGGAATCAGAGCCAGATACTGGACGCCGTCTTCCTCCAGCATATCGGCCACTTCAAACTCATGCTCAACGCCGTCCTCGTCCACGAGGGTAATAATGCCTTCGCCCGAATCGCAGCCGCAGCCGCAAGCGGAATCTTCTTCATGGTCGTGACCACAGTTGCAATGCTCGCTCATAATCTATTTTACTCCTCTCATTTTCTAGGTATAGTTTACGCCATACGCAAACGAAAGTCAAGAGAAACGCCTTTTGGGCATTTTATGCAAAAATAAATTATTTTGTTGAAAACAGTTGACTTATTTGATTGATTATGTTATATTAAAAATACAAAAAAGGTCAAACGTATTAAGCATCAAAAATGAAAGGGGGCGATTCCAGTGTGCAGCGAAGAACCGTTTCATCTTATTCGGGCGGTTGCTGTCGGCTAAAAACAGGGTCTGTAAGAACGGTTATCTGCTTTAGAACTCTTCTTTATTCCAACAATCTATTTGTCATAGCTATAAATCCGACGGCATTGCCTGATATTTCCGCAAATTTATATAGATGAAGAGAGATGACATTAAAAACCAATGCTGAATAATCCAATACCTTAAGCGCCGTTTTCCACGAGGGAAAACGGCGCTTAGTGTTTTATAGCCGATCGACTTGAAAAGCAGCGCGCCATTGGGGCGTATTTCCGCTTGGCCAAGCAGACGGTACAAGCAATAAAATACCGGCCATCCCGCAGCATCAAGCAAGCTGCAGCCTTGGCGTTATAAAGCGGAAAGCACCGGTTTGCCGGTTGCGAGCGACTGCCTGGGATCCAACAGCCGCTGGTTTCGGCTGCCCCGAAAACGCAGCGACAGGTCACGTTCCGCCAGCAAAAAGCGGCCGTCCACCAGTAACTCGCAAAGCGAGAGCAGCTCGGTAACAGCCGGGTCACTCTTGCTCTTTTCCAAAAGCTCCTCAAAGGTATAGCCCGAAAAAACAACCACATCCTTGCCGCGCCGGCGCACCGCCTGCGCTAAGGGCAGCAGGCGGGCGGCCTGCTCAAACGGCTCGCCGCCCGAAAGGGTAACCCCGCGCAATAGCGGGTCGGCGTCAAAGGCGTCGAGAATCTTTTGCAGCGCACAATCATAACCGCCCGACGGGCTGTGCGTATCGGGGTTGTGGCAACCCGGACAGCGGTGCGGGCAGCCCTGCACAAACACGGTCAGACGTATGCCCGGCCCGTCAACAATAGACTCGCGGACAATGCCCGCGAGTCTGATGCTGCCGGTTAGTTCCGGTGCGCTCACAGGCGCTCCAGCCCATCCGAAAGGCCATGCTTGACCCGGTCGTTGACCTCTGCATGCTTGGCATTGTTAAAGCGGTCGAGCGTGCCGACCAGATAGCCCGTAATTCTGCGGATGCGTTCAAAGCCAACGCCCGCGCCCACCATTTCGACTGCTGTTGTATTGTTATTTTTCATTTTCTTCTCCTCCTTGATCAATCATGCTGTTTGGAACGCGGTCGGCCTCCTCGGCAATATCGCCGCAGCAGCCGAGCGTAGTTGAATTCAAATGCTTATATACACCCAGTTTTTTGAGCTTTTCCACAGGGATAGCCTCGCCCTCATGCCGCCCGCAGCGGGGGCATGCCTCGTCGATAATGCCGGTATAGCCGCAGACAGGGTCCCGGTCAACCGGATGGTTGATGGAGCCATAACCAACGCCGCATTCCTTCATATAACGCACTACCGCCTCAAAAGCATCCAGATTTTTGACCGGATCCCCGTCAAGCTCAATGTAAGAAATATGCCCTGCATTGGTCAGCGCGTGATAGGGCGCCTCAAGCCGGATTTTATCGTAGGCCGAAATCGGGAAGCTGACCGGAATATGAAACGAATTGGTGTAGTATTCTTTATCAGTAACGCCGGGCATGACGCCGTACTGCTTTTTATCGAGCCGTACAAAGCGGCCCGAAAGGCCCTCGGCCGGGGTGGCAATCAGCGTGTAGTTCATGCCGGTTCGCCGGCTCTCCTCGTCGACCCGCTTTCTCATGCAGCCGATAATCTCAAGCCCCAGATTCTGCGACGCCTGCGATTCACCGTGGTGCTTGCCGGTCAGCGCCGTCAGGCACTCGGCTAATCCGATAAAGCCGACGGTAAGGGTGCCATGCTTGAGTACCTCGCCCACCGTGTCCTCGGCGCCAAGCTTGTCGGAATCCATCCAAATGCCCTGCCCCATCAAAAACGGGTAATTTTTCACCTTTTTGCCTGCCTGAATGTGGAAGCGGTCGGTCAGCTGACCGATAACCAGCTCCAGCTCCCGCTCAAGCTGGTCAAAGAAAAAGTCCAGATTGTGGTTGGCCTTAATCGCCAGCCGCGGCAGGTTGACGGAGGTAAAGCTCAAATTGCCCCTGCCGGTGACAATTTCGCGCGTGGGATCATACACATTGCCGACAACGCGGGTTCGGCAGCCCATGTAGGCGACCTCGGTTTCTGGGTGGCCGGCCTTGTAGTATTTAAGATTAAAGGGGGCATCAATGAACGAAAAATTCGGGAAAAGCCGCTCGGCCGAGACCTTGCAGGCCAGCTTAAACAGGTCGTAGTTCGGGTCGCCGGGATTAAAATTGACGCCTTCCTTAACTTTAAAAATGTGAATAGGGAAAATTGCCGTCTCGCCGTTGCCCAGACCCGCCTCGGTCGCCAACAGCAGATTGCGGGTGACAATACGGCCCTCGGGCGAGATATCGGTGCCGTAATTGAGCGACGAAAACGGAATCTGCGCACCCGCGCGGGAATGCATGGTGTTCAGGTTATGTACCAATGCTTCCATCGCCTGATAAGTGCTGCGGTCTATTTCCTGGTCGGCAAACCGGCGGGCAAATTTATAAGCTCTGGCATAAACCTCTTTGCCCAGCACCGGCTCCAGCAGCTTTTTTTCCGCCTCGGCATAGCCGTTGTTGGCATCCAGCGCCGGCCACAGGCCGGTTGCCTCCTCCACCTTGGCAATGGTCTCGCGCACCAGCTTGTCTGCGCCGGCAAATTCGGCCATCTCAAGCGCCTTTATTAAATTGTTGCGGTACAATGTGCGGTAGCTCTTTGCCACACCTTTCGACATGTCAAAATCGAAATTAGGGACGCCCTGACCGCCGTGCTGATCATTTTGATTCGACTGAATTGCAATGCACGCCAGCGCGGAATAGCTTTGAATGGAATTTGGCTCACGCAAAAAACCGTGCCCGGTCGAAAATCCGCTATCAAACAATTTGGTTAAGTCAATCTGGCAGCAGGTGGTGGTCAGCGCGAGAAAATCGAGGTCGTGAATGTGAATATCCCCCGCCATATGCGCCTTGGAGTGCTCAGGCTTTAAGATAAACATTTCGTAAAACTGCTTGGCGCCCTCTGAGCCGTATTTAAGCATGGTGCCCATAGCGGTATCGCCGTCTATGTTAGCGTTCTCACGCTTAATGTCGTTTTCCTTGGCCTCACGGAAGGTCAGCCCCTCATATATTTTCATCAGGCGGGTGTTCATCTCACGTACCCGGGTACGCGCCGAGCGGTAGAGGATGAATTCCTTTGCGGTGCGCGCGTGGCCATCTTCGATAAGCACATGCTCAACGGCATCCTGAATTTCTTCGACAGTAGGCGTCTGGTTCCCCTTGGCATCCAGATAAGCCACCACTCGGTCGGCAAGCTTCTCCGCGGTCTCGTGATCGTTGCCGCCAAGCGCCTGCGCTGCCTTATAGATTGCCTGCGTAATCTTATCGAGTTCAAATGGAACCATGCGGCCATCCCGCTTGATAATAGACGTAATCATTGGAGCTCCTCCACAATATATTGTATTTGACCATTTGATTCTACCACTATATAGAGTGTGTGTCAATTGACTAAGTGTTTTTTGTTATCAAAAGCTTCGTTAATATTTTTGTGCCATTTGCCTTTTTATTTAGAACAATTCACTATTTGAGACACCGTTTTTTTCCATATTTAATGTGAAGTCTTGTTTCTTGGGCCGTGCGCTTTACCCGCCGCTCCAAACAGCAGCCCGCCCGCCAGAAGACTTAAAAGCGAACAGAGCAGCCACATGGGGTCATAAGCACCGGTGCGGTCAAACCACAAGCCGGCCAACGGTACGCCGCCGGCCGCGCCAGCCGACGCCGCAAAGGTCAGCCGTGCAGAAATACGGGCATAATCTTTGCGCCCGAACAGCCCGGCCGCAAATACATTGCCGGGAATGGCATTGGCACACGCGCAGCCTGCCAGCAGAACCGAATATAAAAAGCCGATTTGCCGGCATTGCGCCAGCACCAGCGCTGTAGCCGAACCGGCCAGCAAAACCGTGCCCAACAGCAGCGCCCCGGCTTTGAGTCCGAATTTATCCAGCGCCGCGCCGTAAGCGGGCTTGGAAACCGACATCAGCAACGTGGCGACCGAGGAGACCATGGCTGCTGACATCGCGCCAAAGCCGATATCGGTCAGGTAGGGTATGGCATGGTTATACAGCGAAAGATTAACAAAATTTGCACAAAACAGCCCTGCAAACAGCAGCCAGAAGCAGACGGTTTTCATTGCATCGGCGCAGTCTGTTCCGCCCGCCGCCGTCTCTGTTTCACAGCCGGGCGTACCGCCGCCGCCGCGCACCAGCAAAAGAACAGTCGGCAAAAGCACGGCAAGGCCGACTGCGCTTTGAAGTCGATAGCCCCAACGCCAACCGTAGCGCTCAATAGTCAGTTGCAGCAACGGAATCATCAAGGACGAAAAAACACCCACCCCCGCAAACGACGCACCCATTGCCACGCCTCTGCTGTTACGCAAATTCCGCTCTATTAAAACCCCAACGGTCAGCATGGTAAGACCGTTTATTCCCAGCCCGTTAACAAAGGCACACAAATAAAATTGCCACAGCTTATTACAAAAGGAGTAAGCCAGCGGCACCGACCCGCAAAGCAGGGAACAAAGGAGTAAAATTCGCCTGATCGGCACCGTTTGCAGCCACCGGCCAAACAGCAGCAGCACCGTCATTGACGACAGAATTGACAGGGTGCCTGTCAGTGTAAAGCCGCCGCGGGAAAATCCGAGCGCATGGCAGACGGGTGTTACAAAAACGCCCATACAATTGCTGAAAACGCCAATACCGGCCCCGGTAATCAAAGCGCCGGTCATAATAATTTTTCGTTGCGCTTTTTGTTCATTGTTCATGTGCTGCACCCCCAAAGAATAGTCTGCCCGCAGCAGCAAAATTTTTTCCAAGGAAAAACCAACATATGCTTGACTGTTTATATGTTCATATGTTAATATTTAAATGCAATTACAAGCGAGGTGAAACTATGGCATGTAACGCTTCTCACGATTTAACCGCCGCCATACCGACCGAGCGCGAACTCGATCTGCTAACCCAAATTTTTTCAATCTTTGCCGATTCAACCCGCATACGCATTATTTGTGCACTGCAGGACAACGAACTGAGTGTCAATGAGATATGCGCCGCGCTGGAGATGAGCCAGCCCGCCATTTCGCACCAGCTGCGCTTTCTTAAAAACGCCCGTGTTGTAAAGTGCCGCCGTGCAGGGCGCAGCAGCTTTTATTCTCTGGACGACTCGCATGTCTCTTTAATTTTAAAAATGGGCTTAGAACACGTAAGGGAGATTTGATATTTATGGACCATTCGCATCACGAAGGGCACTGCCACAACCACAAATGCGCCTGCCACACACCGGCTAAGGCCACCGCTCAGACCCACGACTCCTCCGAGGGCGATTGCTGCGGACACGAGCACCCGCCGGGAGACGACCCGGAGGAACCGGCCCAACGGCCCGCACCCGTCGGCGAGGCCGTACCGCATACCTGCAACGCACACGACCATGAGCATAACCACAGTCATGACCATAACCATGAGCATAATCACAGCCACGAAAGCTGCCCGGCTTCCGGTTGCTGCGGCGATGACTGCGGCTGCGGCCACAGCCATGACGAAGCGCTTACGGCACCCTTTTCGCGTCCGCTGACCATTGTGGGCGCCGTGCTTGTCGCCGCCTCCCTGCTGCCGGCATGGGGCACACTTGCCCCCTGGATTTTAGGCGCCGGTACGCTGCTGATCGGCTATCCGCTTTTTGTATCGGGCCTGAACGCCATGTTCCGGTCCTTTGCGCTTGACGAATTAAGTCTGATGACCATTGCGGTCATTGCCTCCTTTGGTCTGGCGGTTGCCTCCTCCGACCCGATGGAAAGCCTGTTTGAGGCTTTTGCCGTGACGGCGCTGTTTCGTATTGGAAACTATCTGGAGGCACGCGCCATTGCCAAGAGCCAGCGCGATATTGAAGCGCTGACCAATATCCGGCCCGATACTGCCCTGCTGCTCACGCCCGACGGAAAGACACGTCAGGTCGCCGCCGAGCAGGTACCGGTCGGCAGCATGATTGAGCTTCGGGCGGGAGACCGTATCCCAATCGACTGCGAGGTCGTCTCAGGCGCCGGCTATGTCGATCTTTCGGCCATTACCGGCGAACCGATTCCGATTCAGGGCAGCGTGGGCACGCGGCTTCCCTCCGGCGCAATTAATCTGGACGGTCTGTTAACCTGCCGCACCACCGCGTCCTTTGCCGACTCCGCCGCTTCGCGCATTATTCGGATGGTACGTGAAGCCGCCGACAAAAAAGGGGACGCCGAAAAGCTAATCTCGCGCTTTGCGAGAATTTATACACCCATTGTCGTCGTGCTGGCCGTACTGCTGGCTGTTGTGCCGCCGCTGCTGGGCTTTGGCGCTTTTGGCATGTGGCTTTCGCGCGCGCTGGTATTCCTTGTCGCCTCCTGCCCCTGCGCACTGGTCATTTCGGTACCGCTGACCTTCTTTGCGGGCATTGGCACCGCCTCCCGCTCAGGCATTCTGGTCAAGGGCTCGCGCTACCTTGAAACGTTGGCCAAAACCGACTGCATTGCATTTGATAAGACCGGTACGCTGACGCAGGGCATTCCTACCGTTGAGAGCATGAAGCTGACCGACGGCTTTGACCGCGCAACGCTGCTCGCTTTCGCCGCAGCGGCCGAACAGCGTTCCAACCATCCGGCAGCCAAAGCCGTGATGGCGTACGCCGGCGAACAGCCCGCTTTATCGGTGTCGGACTTTACCGAGCACAGCGGTATGGGCGTTTCTCTGACCTGCGAGGGCAAGCGCATTTTGTGCGGATCGTTTCGCCTGATGGCGCAAAATGGTGTCGATTATACCCCGCTGGAGCCTGCCAATATCTATCTGGCGGTGGATAACCGGTTGGCCTGTGCATTTACGTTGACCGACCTCCCCCGACCCGAAGCAGCTCAGGCGCTGGCGATGCTGCGCGATCTGGGAATTACCGATTTTGCTATGCTGACGGGTGACGCCCAGCGCGCTTCCGAAAAAATTGCCGCACCGCTTGGCATCTCCACCGTATTCGCTCAGCTGTTGCCCGAACAGAAGCCCGAACGTCTCGCCGATTTGCGCGCCACCCATCACACAACCTTATTTGTGGGCGACGGCATCAACGATGCACCGGTTTTGGCCGGAGCAGACGTTGGTATCGCAATGGGTCTGGGCACTGATACCGCCATTGAGGCCGCCGATGTTGTACTGGTCAACGAGCAGCTCACCGCCATTCCCCGCGCAATCAAGATCGCGCGCCGGACGGTGACCAAGGCGAATCAGAATATTGCATTTGCGTTGATAGTCAAAATTTCAGTGCTGTTGCTTGGCGCATTAGGCTTTGCTACCATGTGGATGGCTGTTTTTGCCGACGTCGGCGTAACCATTCTGGCCGTACTCAACGCTTTGACGCTGCTCTCGAAAAAATAAGCGTCCTTATAAGCCGACCCGGTAAACAATCCGGCTTATTGCACCGCCCCTAAACCGACTACGCGTCCCTTAGAAAAACACGGCGCCGCTAAGCCGTCTTTCTAAGGGGCGCGTTTTTTGCAAATTTACAAAGCCACCCCGGGCTAAACCGGAAGAACACGCTAATCGGGAAGGATGCCAAAGTGGCAAGCGGTTTTGCGCCAACCAAGGAAAGTTTGTAATATCCATAATATTTTCAACATATTGTATAAAAACCCAAGCAGGCTTAAAAAACTGCTTTTTGGCTGACAAGCCGGAGGACGCAGGGACGCCGCAACCCTTTGAGCACGGCAACACAGCCACACCCGGAATAATCCCCTAAGA
>JAEWYJ010000037.1 GCA_023395695.1 Bacillota bacterium
ATTGCCCGAACATGCCGGGTACCGCTGCCGTATGGGCCGGGTCGGTGTAAACGCCCAGCTGAATGGCGGCGGCGGCGTCGGTAAACTTTGCAGGCTCAAGGTATATTCTGCCCTGCATGGCGTTACCCAGTAGTGTGTCGGCATGCAGAACTACCGACTTGCCGGAGCCCTGTGCGGCTGCCGCCAGCGCGTTAAGCGTTGCAGGGGCGATGCGCTGTGCGTTCTGGGTGCGGACTATGGCGCTGCCGCCTGCCGCCGTACCCTGCAATGCGGACTTGGCCTCAGCGGTGATTTTGTCGGCCGTTACCGCGCCGCTGGTATCCACATTCGCGCTGACCGGCCCCAAAGAAGCTGCACTGCCGGTTGCTGCGGCATTGCCTGAAGCGGACGAGCCACCCGAGCTCCCGCCGGAACCGGAGCCGCCCGAGCCGCCGCCGTCGCCGCCGTCATCATCGCCGCCGTCATCATCGCCATTATCATCATCGCCGCCGGTGGTTGCCGGGGCAATTTTGACGTATTTGCTGGCGGTAAAGGTTGCGTTGGTCGGGTTGGTGATGCGCTGCGCTGTGGCCACGCTGTTGCCGGCATAGACATCGTGCCGGTAGCTGGTGCCGAATGCTGGCGCATTGTTAAAGGCGTAATAACCTTCGTTCCTCGCGTTTTTGGCCAGAGCGGTAATCGTGCCGCCGTTGATGCGAATGCTGTCACCGTACAGCGCATTGGAAACTTGCGAACTGAGTACCAGCGTGCCACTGTTAATCGTTAGCGTGCCGCCATCTGCCTTTAAGCAGCAGGCCATGCCGGTGCCATATTCGCTAATTGTGAGGCGGCCGGTGGTGTTTACGGTAATATTTTTTGCCACAATGCCGGCGTACCTGTCGTAAATGGTCAGGTTGCCGCCGCCGGTCAGCGTCACGCTGCTGTCGGGGGCAAAAATACCATTTGCGACCGCATAGTTGTGGCCTGTCGCCGGGGCCACGCCCAAAACATTGTTGCCCACCAGCCGGACGGTCAAATCCTGTTGCGCATAGATCGCCTCTTCATTGGCGCCGCTGCCGACAGGGATGGAAGCGTTATCCAGCGTCAGGGTTTTGCTGACGGGGTCGTAGCTGACGCTGCCTGAAATGCCGTCGCCGGTGATCGCGTCCTTATTGGCGTTTGTTACCGCCACACCGCCGACCGTGACGCCCAGCGACGGCATCGGCAGCGACGTATTAACCAATATAATGCCGTTGCCAAAGCTGCTTAACGCAGGGGTGGCCTTATAGGCATCAACACTACCCGCCGGCACATAGATGGCCGACAGATTAAGCAGCGAACCTTCTCCCCGCCAGAAGGCAATGGATGACATTGCGGGGGGCTGTTCGCTCTCAAAGGTGATGCTTTCCATAGCGTTACAATTCCAGAATACGTAGTCGTCGATTGTAGTAACGGAGGCAGGGAATGTGATGGAAGTCAGACTGCTGCAATTCTCAAAAGCAGAGCCGTTAATATACGTGATTGAATTCCCCATGGTGACGCCGGTCAGGCCGGTGCAGTCTTTAAACGCACCGCCGGAGAGTGCAGTCACCGAAAATACGTCGCCATCGTAGACGACGCTATCCGGTATTGTCAATACGCCGGTTGGGGTGTCGGTCGCTCCGGTTACCGAGACGGTTCTGCTGTCTGCGTCGTCGGTCAGCACACAGTAGGCCAACCCGCCCGTATTAAAGCTGTCGTATTTCCGGGAGCCTGCAACACGAACCAGACCAATATAGTCCGTACCAGCTAAAGCAGCGTAATAGGCGTCAACGTGCCCTGACGGCACATTGATCGTGGCAAATGGTGTGCGGTTAAAGGCATTGCTGCCCATATCAGGCGGGGTGGCGCCTTTAAAGGTCATCCTTAAAAGATTAACACAACCCTCAAAAGCGCGCGCGCCGATTGTTGTGAGCGAAGCGGGCAGCGTAATCTCCTCCAGCGCCCCGCAAAAGGAAAAGGCTTCATCGCCAATTTCCTCCACCGAATTGGGCAGCGTAACCGTTGCCAGATTATTGCAGCGGGCAAAAGCGGAAGGCCCAATATGCGTGATCGAGCTACCGAAGCTTGGACTGGTGAGCGCGGTGCACTGGTAAAAAGCGGATGCGCCAATGTCGGTCACGCCTTCGCCGATAATGATGCTTTCAAGACTCATGCACGAGGAAAATGCCTCGTCGCCAATAACTGTCACCGTGTCGGGAATGGTGACGCGTGTAATCTCCGAGTAGGCATCAAATGCCTGTGCGCCAATTTCGGTCACCTCATAGACGGTGCCATTATAGGTAACGGTTTCCGGTATGTTGAATTCGGTCATAGTCCAATGAATTATTCCGGATACGGCTACCGTCCCTACACCGCTGTCCTCGGTCAATACCTGATAGACCAGCCCGCTGTCATCAAAGACGTCGTTCACGTCGGCCAACGCGCTTGTAGGCAGTACGGTCATCACCATGGCAACCGCCAGTGCAAAGGCCCATGCCTTTATACCTGCTTTTCTCATTGTTTAATCAGCCTCCTTTTTGTTTTTGGGTTCTTCGGGTTCCTGCATCGACAGACGCTGCATAATTTCCGCCAGAGGAAGCCGGGGGCCGCCCGGCCAGAAAACGTTTTGACCGTCGGTCATGGGCCGCGGCAGCGTTTCCATATCCCGCAGGCCGTCGTAGCTGTGGTCTGTTTGCGGCAGGCGCTGGGTGTCAAATAAAATAAGATGGCCGTTGCTCAGTTCAATATCCAGCGTCTGGCCGTCTACAATGTCCACCCGGACAATTTTAAGCATCCTTTATCGCCTCCCTTCCGCCGGGTCCGCCGTTTGTGTCCGGCACGGTTTCAGCATAGCAGAAAAATGCACTTTCTATGTAGAAGGTTAAGAAATCTTATCCGGTTTTTGGAAAAATCTTTGCAGCGTTCCAATCGCTCTTAAAATGTGATAAGATGAATTTAAAATGGAGGTGCCGGGATGAAGAAAGCCAAGCTGCTGCTGATTGAGGATGAAGCCGATGTTCTGGAGATTAATCGGGAATATTTTCAGGGTAAGGGCTATGAGACTATCTGCGCCCCCACCCTTGCCAAGGCGCGCTTTTTGCTGGAGGAGCACGCCCCCGACCTGATTATGCTGGATGTGATGCTGCCCGACGGCTCCGGCTTTGACTTTTGCGCCGAGCTGCGGCAAAAAACAAACGCCCCCATCGTCTTTCTGACCTGCAGAGACGAAAATGAGAGCGTGGTAAAAGGGTTGCTTAAAGGCGGGGACGATTATGTCACCAAGCCCTACGACCTGAATGTGCTCAGTGCGCGGGTTGCGGCACAGCTGCGCCGCAACGGTATTTTATCCGCCGGAATTATTGAGCTGCCGCCCTTAACCGTGGATTTTTTGGCGGGGGAGGCGGTGCTTGACGGCGTGCGCATTGCGCTGACGCTTAAAGAGCTGCAGCTTTTAGGCTGCTTTGCTCTGTTTGCCGGGCAGCGTTTGAGCTTTACGGACATTTACCGCCGTGCGTGGGGAGAGCTTTCTCCCAGCGCGGCCGGAACGGTTAAAACCCACGTGGCAAACCTGCGCAAAAAACTCCGGCTGGATGAAGGCGGTTGGTTTGAGCTGACCAGCACGGGCAAAAGCGAATACATATTCAGCAAGGTGCGTTATTAACGCCAATTAACCGGCGACGTAAAATTTTGGCGGCAGAATAGGCTTTGAGATCGAGCGAGAGGGCATGCGCCTGTGCATGCCCTCTCGCTCGTAAGTGCAAACCGTTATGAAAACATATGGGTGTCGCCTGAACCCGAATTAAAGGTGTCGTCATAGCTGTAAAGCATGCAAAGACACCATTCTTTGTAGCAGCAAAACTATTTAATGGAAATTTATTATAATATAATTATACATATAATTTTCTAAAAATAAATAGAAAAATGCATTATGTTGACTAAACTTGTCTTATTATCGATGCTGCACCTGCCAGAAAGGCTTTGTAAGCTGTTTTAATTCAATATCTGTATGACACAACCGGCTTTTATGTTATGAAATCCACAGCTAAAAAGGCGGTGGACATTTGTGCTTCTCACAAGGAATTATCCGCGTTCCTGCCTGCGACCTTCGCTGTATCTGCGCCCTTTGGGCATAACAAAAGCGCGCCCAATAAATTGGAACGCGCTTGAGGTTATTTTGCAAATACACAACGGTACAAATGTCATGCGGCTTAACAGAGCCAGTTTGAGTTTTTCTTGTGATAAGATGTATAGTTTCCTATCATTTTGGGGCCAGATTATCTTATCTGCAACAAGTTTTCGTCAGTTATTGTCACAGTGCTTGGCCGCTGCCGGCCAGCCGACATTCTAAGCAAAAAACCACACAAAGGCGTGAGTTAAACTTTTTCAGCCGGTCGCACCATGTCGCCCACAATTTCTCGCCAGTCAGCGGGCTTTTTAACCTGATACCGGGCGCTCAAATCATATTCAGCCGTCCGGTTATGCCACAGAATAGCGGCGTCGCTCATCCAGCAAGGAATATTAGCCTCCCGACACATTTGAACAGAGCCGCCCAACTCCGCTGCGCGGCGGTGGGCATGGATGGCGGTGCCAAGCATAATTCGGGTAAGATGCTGTTCAAAAGGAATATTATCCAGCGACTTACCAATGGATGTAACGACCGGTTCAAGCACGCCAAACCTTTGGGCGGCGGTGGACATCTCCAGCATCAGCGCGGCGGTACCCTTCATGTAGACGCTTCGTATCAGCTTGATGGCGGAGGCGTCCCCCGCCCGGTCGCCGGCCACGGCGACCTTCATCCCCAGTGGGGTAACCGTTTCCTTAAAGCGCTGGGCTCCGTTTCCGCTGGCGGTGATGGGAACCTTGTGGCGGCTCTGGGGCAAAGAGCCCAGCATGGCCGCGTCCACAAAAAGAATTCCGACAGGCTCAAGCAGCGCCCACTCTTTCTTTTTGGTGTCCGGCGTTGAGGCGCTGACGTCGGCATAAAGCTGCCCCGGACGTAAAAAAGGCAGTACGCTTTGGCACAATGCCAGCGTATAACTGGAGGGGACGGCTGCAATAATTAACTCTGCGCCCAGAATCGCCTGTTCCGGTGAAGCCACCAGCACAACATCCGCCTGTTTGGCGCGCTCAACCAAAAGCGCGCTTTTATCCGGATTTTGGAGCAGAGCATCATAGGCGGAGACCTGGACGGGATATCCTTCATCCCTCCAGCCGGAGGCTATGCAAAAAGCTGCCTCTCCGAAGCCGAGAAAACTGATTTTCATTGATACATTCCTCGCGATTCTAAAATTTATCCTGTTCGGGCTGCGTGGTCGCAAAATCTGGTTGGTTCACCATATAGCGCAGCGTGCTTCCTGCCTTTAGTGCCAAAAGATTCTCCACCAGCATAGGCAAAATAAATGTGCCCAAATCTGCGGTTCCCCCGGCGATATGGGGGGTAATAATGATTCGGGGGTCGTGCAGCAGGGGATGTTCGGCGGGCAGCGGCTCCTCTTCCACGCAGTCCAGCCCGGCGCCGCCTAAATGCCCTGTTTGTATTGCGCGCAGCAAGGCCCGGTCATCCACCAGCCCGCCGCGGGCGGCGTTGATTAGAATGGCGCCGCTCTTCATCATCGCCAGCCGCTCTGCGTTAATCAGGTGCCGCGATTGTTCGGTCAGCGGCAGATGAAGCGTAATTAAATCCGATTCCGCCAGAAGCATATCCATGGGGGTATAGCGCATGGCACGTTTTGCCTCTTCCTGCGCAGACATACGAAAGGGGTCATAATAAAGTGTGCGCGCGCCCAACATTTGTACATATTCCGCCACGACGCGGCCAATATGGCCGCCGCCTAATATACCCACGGTTTTTTGGTTGAGTGTAAAGGATGTTTCGCCAAAGGTTGTCTTGCTCCAGTTCCCGGAAAGGAGCGCTTCGCGGTGACAAAACAGCTTGCGCTCCACAGCCAGTATCAGCAGCAGCGTCATTTCTGCCACCGCTTTGGCGTTTGCCCCCGGGGTATTGCATACGGCAATTCCCCGCCGGCCCGCCGCGCGGATATCCACAGAGTCATAGCCTGAGCCCCAACGTAAAATCAAGCGCAGCCCCCGCATCTGAGAGATGGTTCGCTCCGGCATTTTTAAAATGCGAAGAATTACGGCATCCGCCCGGCCCAGCGCGTCAAGCTCTTGCTGGCTTTTGACTTCCACCCATTCAAATTCGTCTTTTGGAAGCGCCCGTTTAAGGGCTTCCAATGTGCCTTGGGGATAGATTCCCGCAAGCGCAATTTTCATAATATCACATCCCGATTGCCAATTAATAATAGTCGAGGCCTTGCCGCAGCAATTTTGCCGATGCTTAGGCCATCGCGCAGTCAAAGGGGACGTGATATTGCGTTGCCAGCTTTTCCAGCTCCGAAACTACGGCGGGGCCAAGTGCAATGCCTTCAAGCGCAGCTTTAGCTGCATTGCGCGCTTCAATTTCACCGGGAATAAATATCTCGTCGCAGCCCTGCGCGCGCGGAGCAGCCTTAATGGATTCCATTAAGTCATCCACGCGCGTTTTAAACTGCGCTGCCGGCAAAATGGCGCCGGGATTAATAGCGCCGACAAAAAAACCGGCGTCCTGATGCTTGCCGCTAAAGTCGTAAAAGGAGCCCATGGTTTGCCCGTTTTTTGCGCCGCTGAGGCAGCTGCAAAGAATTTCAATAATTAAAGAGATGGCATAGCCCTTGGCCCCTCCAAAAGGGAGGACTGTTACCACCTTAGCCGGATCGGTTACAGAATGGCCCTCGGCGTCGATGCCCCAGCCGGCCGGAATCGGGCGGCCTTCTTTTTTGGCTAATGTCACCTTTCCGCGCGCCACCTCGCTGGTGGCCATATCCAGAACCAGTGGACGGCGGGAAGCCGGAATGGCGACTGAAAGCGGGTTGGTGCCCAGCACAGCCGTTTTTCCTCCAATTGGCGCCATAGCCGCCGGGGCGTTCGCCATAGCCACGCCAATCATATCCTGCCGGGCGGCGTATTGGGTAAAATAAGCCGCATAGCCAAAATGATTGGAGCCCCGGACAGCCGCAAAGCACACGCCTGTCTTTTGTGCGCGTTCCACACACAGGGCCATTGCAAAAAGCGCGGCGGAAACGCCCATGCCGTTGTTGGCGTCAATGGATAACATCGAGCCGCCATCCGCAGCCACTGTGGGGACGGCCTTGGCGTCCACAAGCTTGTGCTCAAGACGATAAGTATAAGTTTCCAGACGGGTCAGGCCGTGGGAGTGAATCCCCCGCATATCCGCTTCTATCAGGCTTTCGGCAAAATTGGTGCTGTCCTGAAGCGAGAGCCCGGCCTTTTGCGTGACAGCCGCCACAAAGTTCTTTAATTTAATGGCATTAAAATGTTTCACAAAAATTTCTCCCATGCATTCATACTGCTTTTTTCATTTTTTTGTGCCGGTTTATAATAGGAGAAACCACGCTGACAACACACACGGTAATCAAAACCAGGCAAATAGG
>JAEWYJ010000121.1 GCA_023395695.1 Bacillota bacterium
CATCAATAGGTAAATATGCTTTGTTCGGCGGCGGCACTCCGGGGACAGGGTATTCTAATAATGTGGATGCATACAATGCATCATAGACGCAATCTATTCCAGCGGCGCTAGGCGTTGCCAGATCGCAACTTGCTGCAGCAGCAGTTGGTAGCTACGCGCTTTTTGCGGGGGGCAAAATTTCAGGTTCTGGATATACAGGGTCAGTCAATGCATATAACGCAGCGCTGACACAGTCCACCCCAACCTCCCTGCCCTCCAGAGGATTGATGGCCGCGACAACAGCGGGCAGCTATGCTTTGTTTGGCGGCGGACAAACTGCGGCATATCAGGCGGGAGCGGATGCGTATAACGCCTCGCTCACACGATCAACACCTACAGCTTTAAGTAAGGCCAGATCGCAACTGGCTGCAGCGGCAGTTGGTGGCTACGCGCTTTTTGGGGGAGGCTCTGCTTCCGATCATCTGGACACGGTAGATGCGTATAATGCCTCGCTGACGCGCTCAATACCTGCGACGTTGAGCGCCGCAAGAAATGACTTAGCCGCTACGGCGGTTGGAAATTATGCTTTGTTCGGAGGCGGCAGCCTGCCGTCTGGTTATTCTGGCGCGGTTGATGCTTACGATGCAGCGCTAACCAGATCCACACCAACCGCACTGAGCCTGCCGCGCAGCGGACTTTTGGCAGTATCTTTTAGCGAGATAGCGTTGTTTGCTGGAGGATATAATTCCGGCTATCGTGATGCGGTGGATGTATACGACGCATCCTTGACGCGCTCTACCACCACGGCGTTGAGTGTTGCAAGGTCTGGCCATGCTGCAACCATAGTAGGAGATTACGCATTGTTCGGCGGGGGTAACCCTGCTGCTGCCCGAGATGCAGTAGACGTCTACAAATATGATTGAGGAGGGCTATTATGTCAAAACTTTATAAACTTTGGAACAAAACTGATATTGTCAAAACCCGCATCGGGGAGCGCCTGACCCCGGAAGAGTGGATGCTCCGTCACCCGGAGGCTGAGTCAGCTTACCCCATCGTCTGCGCAGGCAGCATCAACGGCGATATCTCCGACTGTATGGAGGATATGCTGTTGCGCGCTGAGATGGCGGGCTTTAGCACTGCGCTGACGCTGTCCGCCGAGACGGCACAGGCGATACTCGATGAGATCGAGGCGTGGGAAAACGAGAGAGCCGCACAGGCCGCCAGTACTGTCGGCGCAGAGGAGCGCATGGCCGCAGCACTCGAATACCAAAACATGATGGATTATTAAGGAGGGACAACCATGTCGGCAGCAAACAAGGCGCTCTGCCTTAAAAACTACCCGCAAAAGTGGACGCTCGCTATGTTGGATGCGGCCTGCGCCAAAGGAAAAATTACCGAGGCAGAATATCAGGAGATCACCGGCGAACCCTACACCGGCGAACCCTACATACCGTCTGCGCGCGTGGCGGCGCTTGAGGCGCAGCTCTCGCAATCCGATGGTGCGGTTATCGAGCTTTACGAGATGATTCTGGCGTTGCAGGAAGGAGGGATATAACATGGTTATCAGCGCGATTGCACAGGCCTATTGGCGCAAGGTGAAGTCCGGTGAGCGCACCTATGAGAGCGTGCCGACCGCTAAGGCGGGCGAGGTGCTTATTCTCGCCAAAACCGATGTGGTCAACGGCGTGATTTCTGAGACGGATTTCTTTGACCTGATCGGCAGCGCCTACGAGGCTTAACGTGTAAGGAGGGTTATTTTTGGTTCAGCTTATAGATATTTCCGAGCATAATGTCCGGCGCGCCGCGATTGACTGGCAGCGCGTAAAAGCCTCTGGCATCACCGGCGCGATAATCCGCATCGGCTGGGCGGGTTACGAGGGGCCTATTGCGGCCAATAACGCCCTCGATCCCAGCTTAGATGCCAGTATACGCGGTGCGCATGCCGCTGGGCTGAACGTGGGACTGTATGTTTACGCCTACACAAAAAATCCTGCAGCGGCTAAAATAGCGGCAGCAGAATGCGTCGAAATTGCCAAGCGCTACCCCGGCATGATCAACCTGCCGATTGCCTTTGATGTGGAAGAGACCAAGCTCCCCTGCCTGATCGCGCAGGGCCGCGAGGGGCTTACCGATACCGTCATTGCTTTTTTGGATGAAATTAATGCGGGCGGATATTACGGCGTTTGGTATACCTATACCGCATTTATTGTGCAGTACCTCAATACGCAGAGGCTGCGCGCCTACGATCTTTGGATTGCCGATTATCGCAGCAACGAGGCGCTGATGCGCCAGCAGATTGGCCGCAGCGACTACGGTATGTGGCAATATATCGGCGATGCAGGCAGCTGCCCCGGTGTTACCGGCCCGTGCGACCGCAATTACTGCTATATAGATTATCCGGCAATCATCGCACAGCAGGGGCTTAATGGGCTGGCTCCGATCGTTGTCACGCCTGATTATAAGGCGCTGTATGCAGCGGCTAAAGTCAAAGCCGATAAATACGATCAAATCTGCGCCCTTATTACACAGTGAGATAGGCGGCCAGATAACCTCTGGCCGCAAAGAAAGGAACATGAAAATTAGCGATGGATAGTTTCATACCAAGGATCGGCGGTAAACGCCTGCTCCGCAAGCAAATCTTAGCACGCTTTCCCGAGGATATCACGCGATACATTGAGCCATTCGGTGGCGCGGGCTGGATCTTGTTTTCGCGAGATCGGCATGCCCCTGAAGAAATTTTTAATGATATCGATGGGGAATTGATTAACCTATTCCGCTGCATTAAGCATCACTGCGGCGAGCTGCAAGCGCAGATGCAATGGATGCTTAACTCTCGTGAGGTGTTTGAGGATGCCTTAGCGCTCAAATCCAGTCGCGGGCTTACCGATATCCAGCGTGCCGCGCTGTACTTCATCGTTTCCAAGGAAAGCTACGGCGCGGATGGCCGCTCTTATGGAGCATCAGCTAAAAATCTTGAGCGTGTTACGGCATACTTTTCTAAGATATCACACCGGCTTCAGTCGGTAAAAATAGAGCGGCGTGGCTACGCCGATATCATCAGGATTTATGATAAAGAGGGGGCGTTAAGCTACCTTGATCCGCCCTACCACGGCACCGAGGGATACTACGATAATCCTTTTTCAGAGCAGGATCACATACAGCTTTGCGGCTTGCTTAAGGCAGCCAAGGGGCGGATTATCCTCTCTTACAACGATGATGATTTTATCCGTGAGCTATATCGGGATTTCCACATCGAGTGCATAGAGAGAGCCTCAAATCTGGTCGCGCGGTATGCCAATGCAGAACGCCGATATCACGAGCTGTTAATTAGTAATTTTTAGCATAGCAGTCATATTTTTTTAAGGCATAAATAACTTATTTAGTTATGCGCTAACAAAATATGATTGAGTGTATCTAGTCGTGTTACCCTTTACCACAGGAGGGGTAATAATATGGTTAGAATACATTTATCAAGGCTGCTCGGCGAGCAGCGCATGAAGCAAAAGGAGCTCGCAGATCTTACGGGGATACGCCCCTCGACCATTAACGAGATGTATCATGAGCTGGTTGAGCGGATTAATTTGGATCACTTGGATCGTATCTGTGAGGTACTTGAGTGCTCTGTCGCCGATATCTTGGAGTATGTCCCAAATAAGCACAGCAAGCCCTAAAAAAAGAGAGGGCCGCAGGAGTTTTTCACGCCCCCGCCGCCCTCTGAATTACTTCAATTCTTTTGCCAAATATCTTGATAATTTTTGCCAAAAATTTTGCGCGCTTACATTTATGTCGATATCGCGAAGTTGATGTATGGTGGGAATTTTCTGCGCAATAGTGTCTTTTCAGTAAATTGCCTAAAAAAACTACCGGCGTCCTGTTGCATGTGGAAAGAGATTGCGATATAATACATTACATTGGCTCGACTAGAGGCTGATTATTAAGAAATGGAGTGAGAGTGTGAACCGTATTACGGAAAAGAGAAACCTCAGCAGCGCCGTAATGCTGATGAAGGTGGATGCGCCTGATATTGCCAAGCGTGTCAAGGCCGGACAATTTATCATTCTGCGCGTTGATGAAAGAGGCGAGCGCATTCCGCTGACTGTTGCGGATGCCGACCCGGCTACCGGTGAGGTTACAATTATGTTCCAGGTCGCGGGCGCGACGACCCGCCTGCTGTCCATGAAGGAAGAGGGCGACTATCTTGCCGATTTTGTCGGGCCGCTCGGTGTGCCCACCCATTATGACGGCGCTACCAGAGCCTGCGTTGTCGGCGGCGGCGTTGGCTGCGCAATTGCGTACCCGCAGGCCAAGGCGCTGCACACGCTGGGTATTCCGGTCGACGTTATCGCCGGCTTTAAAAACAAAGACGTCGTCATGCTGGAGGACGAATTTAAGGCCGCCTGCGACAATCTTTATGTCACAACCGACGACGGCAGCTATGGCATCCACGGCTTTGTCACCAACCAGCTTGAAGCGCTGATTAACGAAGGCAAGGGCTATGACCTTGTTATTGCCATCGGCCCGATTCCGATGATGAAGTTCGTCTCCAAGGTGACCGAAAAATATGGCATTAAGACCATTGTTTCGCTTAATCCGGTCATGATTGACGGCACCGGCATGTGCGGCGGATGTCGTGTGACGGTTGGCGGCGAGACCAAGTTTGCCTGTGTCGACGGCCCCGACTTTGACGGGCACCTTGTCGACTATGACGGACTGATGAACCGCAACAGCTTCTATAAGGCTGTGGAGCAGGAGCATGACGCGCATGTCTGCCGCATGGGCTTAAACGGAGGACACTGCAATGGCTAATATGATTGCGACCAAAACGCCCATGCCGGAGCAGGATCCGAATGTGCGTAATAAGAACTTTTTAGAGGTTGCCCTTGGCTACACGTCCGAAATGGCGGTTGATGAGGCTAAGCGCTGCCTGAACTGTAAGCATAAGCCCTGCGTGGCCGGATGTCCGGTCAATGTGCGCATCCCCGAGTTCCTGTTAAAGGTCTCCGAGGGAGATTTTGAGGAAGCGTACCGCATTATCCTCTCCACCAACTGCCTGCCTGCCGTAAGCGGCCGTGTTTGCCCGCAGGAAACGCAGTGCGAAGAGCGTTGCGTGCGTGGCATTAAGGGCGAGCCGGTCGGCATTGGCCGCATTGAGCGCTTTGTCGCAGACTATGCGCGTGAGCACAACTTCTCGGTCGGTGAGCGCCCCGCTCCCAACGGGCACAAGGTGGCCATTGTCGGCTCTGGCCCTGCGGGCCTTTCCTGCGCGGGCGACCTGATCGCCAAGGGCTACGACGTCACCATTTACGAGGCGCTGCATGTGGCGGGCGGCGTGCTTTCTTACGGCATTCCGGAGTTCCGTCTGCCTAAGGCGATTGTTAAAAAGGAAGTCGACAACCTGATTGAACTGGGCGTCGACCTTAAAACCAACTACATTGTCGGGCGTACCATCTCGGTTGACGAGCTGTTTGAGGGCGGCTTTGAAGCGGTCTTCATCGGTTCGGGCGCGGGCCTGCCCAGCTTTATGAACATTCCGGGCGAGAACCTGCTGGGCGTTTACTCGGCCAACGAGTATCTAACCAGAACCAACCTGATGAAGGCGTACCTCGAAGACTATATGACCCCGATTTTCCACGGTAATTCGGTCGCCGTCGTCGGCGGCGGCAACGTGGCAATGGACGCCGCGCGCTGCGCCAAGCGTCTTGGGGCCGAGAATGTTTACATCGTTTATCGCCGCGGTGCGGAGGAACTGCCCGCCAGAGCGGAGGAAGTCCACCATGCCAAGGAAGAGGGCATCATTTTCAAGCTGCTCAATAACCCCGTACAGATTCTCGGTGACGAGAAGGGCCGTGTCACCGGTATTGAGTGCGTTGAGATGACGCTTGGCGAGCCGGACGCTTCCGGTCGCCGCCGCCCGATTGAAAAAGAAGGTTCGAACTTTGTTATCGACGTTGATACCGTCATTATGTCGATCGGCACCTCGCCCAACCCGCTGATTAAGAATACCACCCCCGGCATCGAGGTTAACCGCAAGGGCTGCCTCGTCTGCACCGAGGACATGGCGACCACCCGCGCGGGTGTGTACGCCGGCGGCGACGCTGTTACCGG
The DNA here is from genome assembly GCA_023395695.1 of Bacillota bacterium. Classification (GTDB taxonomy): domain Bacteria; phylum Bacillota; class Clostridia; order Oscillospirales; family Ruminococcaceae; genus Yanshouia. The sequence goes on from JAEWYJ010000121.1 coordinate 6,085, forward strand.
TGCGGCCACCGTTATTCTGGCGATGGGCGCAGGCAAGATTGCCGCCGACTCTATCGACAAGTATATCATGAGCAAATAGTATCCAAAACGTTTATAAAGCCGCGAAGCCGTTTGGTTTCGCGGCTTTTGGACAAGCTGAGGGGGCGGCCGTGCATGGAGAAGAAAAAGAGAAGGCTGTTTTGCCAGCTGTCACCGGCGGCATACCGTATTTCGGTTCTAAAGGGCTGTGCGCTGCGCCTCGTTCAGGATGCACTTTTCGGCGTGCGCTTTGCCCGGGAGCGACCCGAAACGGTGCTGCCGGAGACGGTTTACCGCCATAATTCGCTGATACGGCGCACGCTGGGCACGGCTGACCCACTGCTGCAGGAAAACAAGGCGGCTAATCTGGCCATTGCTGCGCCAAAGCTTTCTCATGTCCTGATCCGTCCGGGCGAGGTTTTTTCGTTCTGGCGGTTGGTTGGCAGCTGCACGGCGGCTAAAGGGTATAAAGAAGGCATGGTGATTGAAAACGGGCAGGTGGGGCGTGGCCTTGGGGGTGGGCTTTGCCAGTTCACCAATTTGGTCCACTGGATGGTGCTGCACGCGCCGCTGACGGTTATTGAGTACCATCACCATGACAGCGTCGACCTTTTCCCTGATTTTGGCCGGCAGGTGCCGTTCGGAACCGGCACCTCGATCTTTTATAACTACGTGGATTACCGCTTCAGAAACGACACCGATATGACTTTTCAGCTTGTTGTATGGACCGATGAAAAATATCTGTGCGGAGTGCTGCGCGCCGATCGGTTACCCCCGGCAAAATATCATATTACAGCAGAAGATGAGGCTTTTGTACAGGAAAAGGATGGCGTCTACCGAGTGGGTAAAATTTACCGCAGAGCTATTGACCGTACCACAGGGAACAGGATTTCCTGCGAGCTGCTCAAAGAAAATCACGCCAGAGTCATGTATACGCTTGACCCGCGGGATGGGGTTGTCTCAGGGTATCCGTCTGTGCTAAAATAAGATTGTAATAGCCGCCAGCAAAAATGCCGGAGTTGGCAAGCAGCTTTGTGTTCTGCCGGTCAAAGAATGCAGAGATGCGGATGTATTCCCGCTGCTGTTACGCTGTGTGACACCAAAAGTTGTAAAGACGGTTGGTTTGAGCGGTGAACACCGCTTTAGGATAAAGCTGAAAGAAAAGAGGTATGACAATGAAAATCACATGGCATGGGCACTCCTGCTTTAAGATTGAGACCGCTCAGGGCTCGGTGGTGTTTGACCCGTATGAGGACGGGCGCGTTCCGGGTTATGCCCCGCTGCCGCGCGATCTTTCGGCCGATGCGGTGCTGTGCAGTCACCAGCATGGCGACCACAACGCCGTTGAGCTGGTTCGGCTCAGCGGTAGCATGCCGACTTTTGATGTTGAGATGCTCTCAACCTACCACGACGAGGTCAAGGGCGAGAAGCGCGGCGCCAATACGATTCATATTATCTCAGCCGAGGGCATGCGGCTGGCGCATATGGGCGACATTGGCTGCGAATTGACCGGGGCGCAGGAAACGGCGCTGCGCGGTGTGGATGTGCTGCTGATTCCGGTCGGCGGGTTTTATACCGTCGACGCCGCGCAGGCCAAGGCAATGGCGGATGCTCTCGGCGCACGGGTCGTTATTCCAATGCACTACCGCAACGGGACGCTGGGCTACGAGGTCATTTCGACACTCGACGGCTTTACGGCGCTGTGCAATAACGTCATAGCGTACCAGACCGACAGTATTGCGGTGGCGGCCGATACGCCCCGGCAAACGGCGGTGCTGACCTATCTGGCGCGATAATGCCCAAAGAGCATCAGATATGAAGATGAAAAAAGCGCTTATCGGCGCAGCAGTTGTTATACCGGCTGTATTTTTGTTGCTTTTTATAAATAGTTTGACCGGCAATCCCGTTTCTAAAGCGCTTGCAAAACGGACCGCCGAGCACTATATTAATCAAAATTATAGTCAGCTTGAGCTGCGCATAGAAAGCGTCTACTACAATTTTAAGTTTGGGGAATATAGGGTTATTGTACAATCCGAAACCAGCGAAGATACGGCGTTTTCGATTTGCTTTGACAGCTTTGGTACCGTCACCGGCGATGATTATGCCACGGAGGTTGCCAATAGTTTTACCACCTGGCGCAGGCTGAGCGGGGCGCTTCGCAGCAAAGGGGCCGAGATAATTGGTAACCAGCTGGATTACGACTTCGCATTTACCTACATCCGCTTTGCGGCAGAAAACAGCGCAGACACCGGTCGCTCAAAATTGCAGCTTGATATGACGCTGGATATTTATGCCCCGCCTTTGCCCCTTGAAGCCGATGTGGCCGTCTTCACCGATAATTTGTCTTATGATAAAATTGCGGAGGTGGCCAAAACGGTTGAGGCAACGCTTAAAGCACAAAATGTGCCGATAGCCCAGTACAGCGTCCGGCTGATTCCGCTTTCTAATAAGCCGCTGCAAGAGAAGGAGGCCGTGTCATGGGCGAATTCTATAGCAGTTGACGGCTTCCCGGCCGAGCGCATGTCAGAGGAATATTTGCCTCAGGCAATGGCGCAATTTGAACAGCAACTATATAGTCAAACGACCAGAAAACCAATACGTCTTGACGATCCGTTTTGCAGCTGACCGCGTTGTCGTCCTTGAAGGGCACCAGCCCATCTGCGTCCTCCGCCTTGTCAGCCACAAAACAGCCCCGCCAATCCTGTATCGTTTTTCTGGCGGTATGACTATAGCAGCGCCTTTTGTGCGGTTTGTTGGCCGTGCTGCTGCTGCATTGTTCTCCCCGACAGGCGGGTCTGCCTGCGTTTTGTTACCTTACCGGAATAGTCTGACTGATTCTGAAGCCGGTCCCGGACCGCTTGATTGTAGTTTTGCATTGCAGGCAGCTTTCTAAATTCAATTATATTTAAACTAAAGCCGCCCCGCCGACCGAATTTCCGGTTGGCGGGGCGGCTGCTTTTCGTCTAAAAAGCGCTTATGAAATTTTTTGGCGGGCAAAGTAGTCGCGGGTTTCCTTGACGACTACGCCTGAAAGTGCCAGCAGTGCGATGAGGTTAGGGAACGCCATGAGACCGTTGAAGATATCGGCGATGTTCCAGACGGCGGCAACGGTCATGTACGGGCCGATAAAGACGGCAAGAATATACAGATAACGGTAGATTATAACCGCCTTCTGGTTGCCGTTTGAAAAATACTCCAGGCAGCGCTCGCTGTAATAGTCCCAACCGAGAATGGTGGTGAAAGCGAAGAAAATAAGGCTGAGCATCAGCATAAAGGCCGAGACGCGCGGATCAAAGGGCAGGCCGTCCTGAAAAGCCTGTGATGTAATGTCCACACCCTTTAAGCCGATGTTCCATGTGCCGGTTGTAACAATGCAAAGGCCGGTGATGGTGCAGACGAT
>JAEWYJ010000210.1 GCA_023395695.1 Bacillota bacterium
ATGTTCGCAGCGTGCTTATGCAATTGTTCTTAAGCCACAGCCGCGCTTTGCAGGCTGTAAAGTTAAAATAAACAAGGAGCCTTTAATCCCTCATGAGAATTCTTGCAATCGAATCTTCCTGCGATGAAACGGCCGCAGCTGTCGTCGAGGACGGCCGCACTGTTCTGTCGTCGGTTATCCATACGCAAATTGCCGAACACGGCCTTTACGGCGGTGTTGTTCCGGAAATCGCCTCCAGACGCCACATCGAAAAGATCGATACCGTTGTTGCAAAGGCGCTCTCACAGGCGGGGCTGTCGGTGCGCACGGTGGATGCCGTTGCCGTTACCGCAGGGCCGGGACTTATCGGCGCATTGCTGGTCGGCGTCAATTTTGCCAAGGGGCTGGCGTTTTCGGCGGGTAAACCGCTGATTCCCGTGCACCACATCCGCGGACATATTGCCGCAAACTACATCGTCGCGCCCGAACTGGAGCCGCCGTTTTTGTGCCTGGTAGCCTCGGGCGGACATAGCCTGATTGTGGACGTGCGCGACTATACCGATTTAAGGGTATTGGGGCGCTCGCGTGACGATGCTGCAGGCGAGGCTTTTGACAAGGCCGCCCGTTCAATGGGGCTGGGCTATCCCGGCGGTGTCGCGCTTGACGCGCAGGCCAGACTGGGCGACGCGCAAAAATACCGTTTCCCCAAGCCGCATGTGGAGGGCGCACCGCTTGACATGAGCTTTTCGGGCGTCAAAACCGCCGTGGTAAACCTTTTGCATAACGCACAGCAAAAGGGCGAGGCGTTGGATATTCCCTCGCTGTGTGCCAGCTTTGAGAAAACGGTCTGTGACGCGCTGTGCGCCCGCCTTTTTCTCGCCGCCGGGCAGACCGGCGCCAAAAGCATATCGGTGGCAGGCGGTGTTGCGGCCAATACCCGGCTGCGTGCGCAGCTTATTGACTCTGCCGCCGCGCTTGGCCTGAGGCTTTACATGCCGCCGCTGTCTCTGACCGGGGACAATGCCGCCATGATTGGCGCCCAAGCCTATTTTGAATATTGTGCGGGCCATATTGCCGGCGCCGCGCTCAACGCAGTTGCAACCCTTTCGGTTGAAAACGGAACCCCTGAACACTTTACGGTTTAGCTTTTGTGCGCCTTCTCCAGAACACTTCAATTTTATATATGAAAATTAACATGGAAATGGATTGCAATTACCATTTGTAGGTGTATAATGGTATCATTGCTGTTTAGGCTCATCATTTTTTAGGGAGGATATGGTATTATGACAACCAATAAAACGGTGCTTGCTTGGGTTGATGAAGCAGTAGCCCTATGCAAGCCGGAAAAGGTGCTTTGGGTGGACGGAAGCGAGGCGCAGGCCGATACGCTTCGTCAGGAAGCGCTTGGAACAGGCGAGCTTATTGCTTTAAATCAGGACAGGCTGCCGGGGTGTGTGCTGCACCGTTCCGACCCCAATGATGTCGCCCGCGTGGAAGACAGAACCTTTATTTGCACCCGCAGAGAAGAGGATGCTGGCCCCACCAACAACTGGCTGGATCCCCAAAAAGCATATCCGACACTCACCAAGCTTTACGACGGCTGCATGAAGGGGCGTACCATGTATGTCATTCCCTTCGTGATGGGTCCGTTGGGTTCCCCCAGCGCCAAGGTCGGCGTTGAGGTTACCGATTCCATCTATGTTACCCTCTCAATGCTGATTATGACCCGCGCGGGACAGTGTGCCCTCGATGAGCTGGGCCAGTCCAACGACTGGGTGCGTTGCCTGCATTCCAAGGCCGAGCTGGATCCTGCAAAGCGTTACATATGCCACTTCCCGGAGGATAACGCCATTTGGTCTATTAATTCCGGATATGGCGGCAACGCGTTGATGGGCAAAAAGTGCTTTGCGTTGCGCATTGCGTCTTATCAGGCCAAGACCGAGGGCTGGATGGCCGAGCATATGATGATCCTTGGCATCGAAGACCCTCAGGGCAACGTCCGCTATGTTGCGGCCGCATTCCCGTCGGCTTGCGGCAAGACGAATCTGGCCATGCTGATACCGCCCGAGATCTATAAAAAGCAGGGCTACAAAGCATGGTGCGTCGGCGACGATATTGCCTGGATGCGCATTGGCGAGGACGGTCGCCTTTATGCTATTAATGCTGAGAAGGGCTTTTTCGGCGTTGCGCCCGGTACAAACGCCAAATCCAATCTCAATGCGCTCGAAACCACCAAGCGCGACACCATCTTTACCAACGTAGCCCAAAACCTTGAGGATAACACTGTCTGGTGGGAAGGGCTTGACAAAAACCCGCCCAAGAACGCGCTGGACTGGAAGGGGAATCCATGGAGCCCCGACAGCGATGTCAAGGCGGCGCATCCTAACTCCCGCTTCACCGCACCCGCTGAGAACTGCCCCGTTATCTCTCCCGAATTTAATTCTCCGCAGGGCGTGCCGATTGACGCCATTATCTTCGGCGGTCGCCGTGCCAAGACTGCGCCGTTGGTTTATGAGGCGTTTGACTGGAACCACGGTGTATTCGTCGGTTCCATCATGGCTTCCGAGACGACCGCAGCCGCAGCGGGTGCCGTTGGCGTTGTCCGCCGTGATCCGATGGCCATGCTGCCCTTCTGCGGTTACAACATGGGCGACTACTGGCAGCACTGGCTTGAAATGGGCAAAAAGATGGGCGATAAAGCCCCTAAAATCTTTAATGTCAACTGGTTCAGGCTCGACGAGGAGGGCAACTTCATCTGGCCGGGCTTTGGCGACAACATGCGCGTTATCATGTGGATTCTCGGCCGCGCGGACGGTTCGGCCCATGCCGATAAATCGGAAATCGGCTATATGCCCGCTGCCGACGACCTCAATCTGGAAGGGCTTGATCTTTCGGATGAGACTGTTGCGTCGCTGCTGGCGGTAGATCCGGAGCTTTGGCGTGAGGACGCAGCTTCGGTCAGAAAATTTTACGCACGGTTTGGTGACAAACTG
>JAEWYJ010000320.1 GCA_023395695.1 Bacillota bacterium
CCTCTTCGTTGAGGGTGGGCAGCGTGCCGGGCATACCGCTGCAAATGGGGCAGCAGTTGGCGTTAACTTCCCCGCCGAACTGATTTTTGCAGGAGCAGAAAATCTTGCTTTCGGTATTTAATTCGGCATGAACTTCAAGTCCGATGACGATTTCGTAATCTTTTCTCATCTTATGCGTCCCTCCTTAACCGATCGTGGGGATTTTGTTGAACCCGCCGACAAGCCTCTCGTAATGATGCGCGGCGTTGAACAGCGTCTCCTCCGAAAAACGCGGGCCGATGAGCTGCAGGCCGATCGGCATACCGTCCGCACCCGTGCCACAGGGAACCGAAATTGCGGGCAGCGACGCAATATTCACCGTAATGGTGCAAACATCGGCAGCGTACATTTTTATGGGATCGTCGACGTTTTCGCCAAGCTTAAACGCCGTAAACGGCGAGGTCGGCGTTGCGATGATGTCACAGCCCTCAAATGCCTGTGCAAACTCGGCGGCAATCTGCTGCTGCAACACCTTGGCGCGCTTGTAGTAGGCGTCAAAAAAGCCGGAGGACAGCACAAAGGTGCCCAGCATGATGCGGCGCTTAACCTCGTCTCCGAAGCCCTCGCTTCTTGATGCCTCGTAAAGGTCGATCAGATTTTCGACCTTCGCCGCGCGGTAGCCGTATTTAATGCCGTCAAAGCGCGCCAGGTTGGAGGACGCCTCGGCGGAGGAGATAATGTAGTAAGCGGCCAGCGCTGCATCGGTAGAAGGCAGGCTGATTTCCTTTACAGTCGCGCCCTCGGCTTTTAGCGCCGCGGCAGCGCCCATGACAGCGTGCCTGACCTCCTCGGTAACGCCCGCGCCGAAATACTCCTTGGGAATACCGATACGCAAACCCTTGACGCCCTTATTCAGCAGCCTTGTAAAATCGGGGTATTCGCGGTGCACACTCGTCGCATCCCGCTTGTCATGTCCGCAGATAGCCGAATAGAGCAGCGCCGCGTCTTCGACGGTGCGGGCCATCGGGCCGATCTGATCGAGCGATGACGCAAACGCAATAAGGCCGTAGCGCGACACCGAACCATAGGTGGGCTTGAGCCCGACGATGCCGCAGTAGCTTGCGGGCTGGCGGATAGAGCCGCCCGTGTCGGAGCCCAGCGCCAGCACCGCCTCACCCGAGGCAACGGCGGCCGCTGAGCCGCCCGAGGAACCGCCCGGCACACGCAAAAGATCGTGGGGGTTGTGTGTTATTTTGACAGCGCTGTTCTCGCAGGAGGAGCCCATGGCAAATTCGTCCATGTTCAGCTTGCCGGGCATGATAATGTCGCAGGCGGTCAGCTTTTCGACAACCGTTGCATTATAGGGCGGAATAAAATTGTGCAGCATTTTGGACGAGCAGGTCGTCAGCACACCCTTGGTGCAAATATTATCCTTAATAGCCACCGGAATGCCGGCCAAGGGCGACAGCACCTGACCCTCGGCGCGCTTTTTATCCACCTCCAGCGCCTTTGCAAGCGCCTCCTCACGGCAGACGGTCACATAAGCGCCGACCTTATCTTCAGTCTCGTCAATGCGCGAAAGCACCGACACGGCCAGCTCTACCGCGCTGCATTCGCCCTTACCCAGCATCGCTGAAAGCTCGGCGGCTGATTTCTGATACAGCATGTTCTGTTTCCTCCCTATTCTACGATTCTCGGAACGACGACGCAGCCCGCTTCGACCTGCGGCGCATTGGCCAGAATGTCGTCGCGCCTGCATTCGCTCGGAATCGCCTCATCCGCGCGCAGCGTCATGGGGTTCTCAGGGTCAAGCCCGGTCGCCACACCCTCAATGGCGGGGAGCTTATCGATCATATCGATGAGCCCTTCCATCTGGCGGGCAAATTTTTCGGCCTGCTGCTCGTCCATTTTTAAACGCGCAAGCTTTGCGATGTGATTGATATCGATCTTCATAGATTGCACACCTTTCTATCACTGATGTTCCGATATAACGGTTATTGATTTAACAGTTGGAGCAAGCCGGCCTCGTCGAGTACCGGCACGCCGAGCTGCTGCGCTTTGGTCAGCTTGCTGCCCGCCTCCTCGCCTGCGACGACATAGCTGGTTTTTTTAGAAACACTGCCCGAAACCTTGGCGCCATGCGCTTCAAGCATGGCGGTAGCATCGGTGCGCGCGAGCGTCGGCAGCGTACCGGTCAGCACAAAGGTCAGGCCCGAGAGCTTATCGGCCACCGGCGCCTGCAGACTTTTCATGTTAAGCCCCAGCACACTGAGTGTTTCTATCATTTCGCGGTTCTCCGGCTGGGCCAAAAAGTCCAGCAGGCTGGCCGCCATAATGTCGCCAAAGCTGTCAATGGCGGTAAGCTGCTCCTGCGTCGCGGCCATGAGCGTTTGCATGTCGCCAAAGCGCCGTGCCAAAAGCTGCGCGGCCTTCTGCCCGATGTTGCGGATGCCAAGCCCGAAAAGCAGCTTTGAAAGATCGTTCTGCTTCGATTTTTCTATTGCGGCAATCAGGTTTGCGGCACTTTTTTCGCCCATGCGCTCCAAATCGACCAGCTGCTCGGCTTTTAAACGGTAGATATCCACCGGTGAAGCAACCAGACCCCGGGACACCAGCAGCTCGACAACCGCCTGCCCCAGCCCTTCGATATCCATTGCGTCGCGCGAGGCAAAATGGATCAGATTGCGCAGCAGCTGCGCCGGACAGGCCATGTTTTTACAGCGCACCGCCGCGTCGTCGCTGTCGCGCGCGACGGAATGCCCGCAGGAGGGGCAATGCTCCGGGAGCTTGTACACCGCCGCGCCCCTGTGTTCAACGACCGACAGCACCTCGGGGATAATCTCCCCTGCCTTGCGCACCAGCACAACATCCCCAACGGCGATCTGCTTTTCGTCAATAAAGTCCTGATTATGCAGCACCGCGCGCGAAACAGTCGTACCCGCCAGCGTAATCGGCTCAAACAAAGCGGTTGGCGTCAGCACGCCGGTGCGCCCGACGCGAACCTCGATATCGAGCAGCGTCGTGGCGTTTTGCTCAGGTGGATATTTATAATCGACGGCCCATCGCGGGAATTTTGCGGTCTTGCCGAGCATCTCCCGCTCTGTAAAGCTATTTACTTTTACAACGGCGCCATCGATGTCGTACGGGTTTTTGCCCCGGCTTTCACCAATTTTTTTAATCGCCTCAAGCACCGTTTCAATATCGGCGACAGGCTGCCCCGCGTCGATGGTATGAAAGCCCTGCGCCTTTAAAAACGCCAGTGATTCGGCATGGTTTGTCAGCGCTTTACCCTCAATCTGCTGGATGTTAAACACCAGCATGTCGAGCATTCGTCTGGCGGTGACGCGCGGATCCTTTTGCCGTAACGATCCCGCCGCCGCGTTGCGCGGATTTTTAAACGGGCGCTCGTCGTTGAGCTCCTGCTGCGCAACGACCTGTGCAAAGCTTGAAAGCGGCATATACACTTCGCCGCGCACCTCTAAAAGCGGGAGCGGCTCGGGCAGTCTCTTAGGAATTGATTTAATGGTGCGCAGATTTTCGGTAACATCCTCGCCGACAAAGCCGTCGCCGCGGGTCGAGCCACGGACAAAGACGCCGTCGCGATATTCAAGCGAAACCGACAGCCCGTCAATCTTGGGCTCCACCACATATTGAGGCGTACCAATCTTCTCACGCACGCGGCGGTCAAAGTCCCGTACCTCATCGGTCGAAAAAACATCCTGTAACGACCCCATCTGCACCGTATGGGCCACCGGCGCAAAGCTGTTTTGCACAGCCGGCACCGCCGCACCGACCTTCTGAGTCGGCGAGTCGGGCGTAATCAGCTCCGGAAACTCGGCCTCAATCGCTTTTAGCTCACGGGTCAGCGCATCGTATTCAAAATCTTCAATTTCAGGATTGTCATAAAGGTGATACTGAATATTGTGGTGCTCTATCTGCCTGCGCAGCGCTATTGCACGCTGTTCGGCCTGTGTGCGTTGCATAACCCAACATCCTTCTTAGTAAAAATGCGCCGTCTGTTAATGATGCGCAACATAGAAATGTCTGCGGCCTCCTGAAAAATCAGCCCGCCCGCAGCGCGGTCTTGCGCTGCATTACAACAATGATATATTGTAACATAAACTGCCAACTATTCCTAGTGCAAAATGCTATTTAAAAGGATTGTTGGAATTTTTCATTTGTTATAGTCGGCAATCAGTCCGGCTGTATCGTCATTTTTGGTCAACACCTGTGTAAACGACTCGGGCGACACGCCGACAATGACCGTCTCGGCCAGAATCAGGCTGCTGGAAATTTCGCTGGCGGCTGTGTAGCCTGGCAGAATTGCTATGATATTGGCATCCAGCTGCATGACAATCTGGTGCCGGGTCTGGTTGATGCCCGCCGAATCAAACCGGTGGTTGAGCTGCGACTGCACAAAGCCCGCCGGCACAATCTTGAACTCTATTCTGGGACCGCGGCCCGAAAGCAGCTGCCAGCCCAGCAGCGTGCCCAGCGGAATGCGAATGGTCTGGCTTTGCAAAAGCGCCAGCTGCTGTGAGGCCTCGTTGGTCATTGTTGACTTGAGCAGATTGAGGCGCACCATATCGGTCTGCACCGAGGTCACCCGGCCGTTATTATCGGTCGTAACCTTAACCAGCGCATCGTACGAGACGGCGTTGCCGGTTAACTGTGCGCTGATAGCCTCGTTGATGACGCGGGTGGCGTATACCTTGGCCTGATAGGCTGCCATGGATTTTATCATAGGCCGTATCTGGGCGTCAACCGCCGCCAGCAATCCGAATATCATCAACACAAACACAAGGAACCTTATTTTAAGTGCCTGGCTTTGCCAGGTCCTGCGCGGCCACATGCGCCTGAACATGCTGCACCCCTCCCCGACTGATGCCGATTCCCCGCCCGAAAATAACCGGCCGACAACCGGAAATTTTGTTGTGGAAACAAAATAAGCCGTTGGCCGCCGGGAACAGTGCAGAGAACAGGCTCGCTGCTTTGAAACAGCATTAATTTGAAAAACTGCCCGTAACGGCGAGCCTGTGTTTTGCTGTGCAAGACAGGCTGACACCCCTCTGGGGTGAGAGCGCAACAGCGCAAAAACAGGCCGCGCGTACGTGCCGGGCTTCCGGTTGATCGGCGATAAATACCGGTATAAGCATTTATATTCCGCCAAGGGGGGTAATAATGATGAAAGCGCGCCGTTTTAACCGGCGCGCTCCTTTTTATGACATCAGTTCTTTGACCGGTGCCAGAGAAACCTTGCATACTTCTATTTTATCGTTCAGGCAGCGGCACAGCACGCTGTCACCCGCTGCAATATGCCCGTACAGCAGCTCCTGCGCCAGTAAATCTTCAATGGCGGTCTGAATCTGTCGGCGCAGCGGGCGTGCGCCGTAATCAGGATCGAACCCCGCGCGGGTGATATAGCTGATGACGTCAGGCGAAAATTCCGTCTCAATGCCGATGGCCTGCATGCGCGCGCTGACCGATTTGAGCAGCCGCTTGACGATGCTTTTCATTTCCTCCTCGCCCAGCGTATTAAACACAACAATCTCATCAATACGGTTGATCAGCTCGGGCTTAAACATTTTTTTAAGCTCGGCCATGACCTCTTTTTTAATGGCCGCGTCGCTGTTGGTCTGCTCGGTGGGCGCAAAACCGAGCGCCTTACGGTCGGTAATTTTGCGCGCCCCAATATTGGACGTCATAACGATGACGGCATTTTTAAAGCTGCAGGTGCGGCCGTGGGCGTCGGTCAGGCGGCCATCCTCCAGCAATTGCAGCAACACATGCAAAACGTCGGGATGCGCTTTTTCCACCTCGTCGAACAGAACAACCGAATAGGGCTTGCGCCGGATACGCTCGGTAAGCTGTCCCCCGTCGTCATAGCCGACATAGCCGGGCGGCGAACCAATGAGCTTTGACACCGATTGCTTTTCCATATATTCCGACATATCCAGCCGCAGCATTGCTTCTGCGGAACCGAACAGCACCGCGCTCAGTGCCCGGCACAGCTCGGTTTTACCCACGCCGGTCGGGCCTAAGAATAAAAACGAGCCTACGGGACGGTTTGGGTCGCTTAAGCCCACACGTCCCCGGCGAATCGCCTTTGATACCGCCCGAACCGCCTCGCGCTGTCCGATGACCATAGCGCCCAGCCGTTCCTCAAGCGAGATCAGCCGTTCGGTTTCCTCACCGGTCAGCGACGAAATATCAATGCCGGTTGTCTGAGAGATCAGATCGGCAATATCCTGCTGGCAGACGGCCAGCGTGCCCTTGGCCTTTCCGCGCTTTTCCAGCGTTTTGCTCTGCAGATCCTGCTCCTGGCGGCGCAGGGTGGCCGCCAGCTCAAAATCGCAGCAGGAAAGCGCCTCCTCCTTGCGGCGACGCGCTGTTTTCAGCTTGGTAACAACCTCGCTGTCGTCAGGCTCGTTGTCGGCAAGGCTCTTGAGTTTGACGCAGGCCGCCGCCTCGTCAATGAGATCGATCGCCTTATCCGGCAAAAAGCGGTCGGAATATAACGCGCCGAAAGATGCACGGCCGATTCCAGCGCGTCGTCGGTTATTTTAAGGCGGTGGTGCGTTTCATACCGTTCGCGCAGGCCCTTTAATATTTCTACCGCCTGCTGCTCGTTGGGTTCCTTGACAATGACACTCTGGAACCGTCGCTCCAGCGCCGAGTCCTTTTCGATATGCTTTCGGTATTCCTCAAAGGTTGTCGCGCCAATAACCTGTAGCTCACCGCGCGCAAGCTGCGGCTTTAGAATATTGGCGGCATCAACCGCGCCTTCCGCCGCGCCGATGCCCATCATGTTGTGAAGCTCGTCGATGAACAGAATAATACTGCCCGCTGTCGAAACCTCGCCAATAATTGTTTTAATACGCTCCTCAAAATCGCCCCGGTATTTGGTACCGGCCAAAACAGCGGTCAAGTCCAGAGACACGAGCCGCTTTTCGCCCAATTCAAATGGCACCTCCCCCGTTGCGATACGCTGTGCCAGCCCTTCAATGACGGCAGTTTTGCCCACGCCGGCCTCGCCTATCAGGCAAGGATTGTTTTTTCCGCGGCGGCAAAGGATGCGGATAACGCGGTCTATTTCAGCATCCCGTCCAATGACGGGGTCCAGCTTGCGCTCTCTGGCCATTTGGGTCAGGTCGCGTGAGAATTTATCAAGCGTCTGGGTTTTGGGCTGCGGTTTAACCGCCCGCTGAGCGCCCGCACGACCGGCCTTTTCGCCGATCATACCCACCGCGCCCGCCACGTCGCACATCGCCTTGTACAGTGCTGCGGTGTCCAGCCCCAGCTCCTTTAAAAGCGCAACGCCGCTGCTCTGCGGTTCGCGCAGCAGCGCTATAAGCAGATGCTCTGTGCCGACGGTCTGTGAATGATAATCGCGCGCCGCGGCGACCGCCGTTTCAAAGATGCGCTTGCAGCAGGGCGTGATGTCGTCGGAATTAAGCACCGACTGCGGGGCGCGCCCCACGGTGCGAACCAGTAGCTCGGTAATGTCCTGCGCATTCACGCCCCTTGAGGTCAGCGCAACGCTGGCGGCCGAGCCTTCGGCACACACCAGCCCAAGCAGCAGATGTTCGCTGCCGATATAGGTATGCCCCAGCGCGGAGGCCTGCGCAATTGCAAGATTGATTGCATCGTTTGCTTTTTGTGTGAATCCGTTAAAACGAAACATTTTTTTCACCCCACAGCTTATTCTATGCCATAAACCACCGCTGCAATCATATTCAACAAATAATCTTGTCAGGTTTTCTACCTTTTGGATAACAACGCAGTAACACCGCTTTTATACTTAACATAATATGTGGTGAAATCTAAAATTAGGAGGTTACATTATGTTCGGTAATGGTTGGGGCGGCGGTTGTGGCTGCCTGTGGATTATAATTCTTATTATCATCATCCTTGGTTGCGGCTGTGGTGCCGG
>JAEWYJ010000325.1 GCA_023395695.1 Bacillota bacterium
GCCCAACCCGGATGTCCGCTTCAACACCGGCCTGTGTTTGGCTGCCGGTAATTTTTAAGGAGGAGAGCGCCTCAAAAATATTGGTCTGCCCTTGGCCAAACGGTATGCCGCCTGCGTCGCTCACCAGCAGCATACCCTCGGTATCACATAAAAAGGCATGCCCGCTGCCGCCATAGTCCGCAGGGGTAATCAGCCGACGTAGGGTGTCCTCGTGGCACAGGCCAAACACAACCCCCTGCGTAGCATCATCCTTTACAATCGGTACAGCCAGACAAAAATGGCGCTGTGTGTCAACGCTGCTGCTTTCGGCAAAGGTTATACTGCGGCGGCCTGAGAGGCTGTGGGTAAAAAAACATTCGTCCCGCACATTCGTCACGTCGCCTGTGCTGGTCAGCGCCGCCCCGCCGGGCGTGGCGATGCCCACCATGTAAAAGTCGGAGGTGGTACGCACAACCTCCATCTGGGCCAGTATCTCGCTGCGCCGGTTTTCGGGCGCGGCCGGCTGCGCCGCGTAAAGCGCAGCATACATTTCAAGAATGCGATACTGCGATTCAATCAGCTGATCGGTCGATTGCAGCTCGCGCTCGGCATTTGTCTGGAGGGTATAAAGAATCCGCTCGGTCATATGCCCCTTGATATGGCGCTCGTAGAAAAAGCTGCCCCATGCGGCCGCAATCAGAATAATGGCCAGTGCGGCCAGCTCCGCCTGTCTTCGCAGCCGGGTTCCTTCCATCGTTTTCATGCTGTCGCCTCCCTTGCTGTCATTTTTGGCGCGGTATGGGGGAATCGTCTACATGCCCAGCTGCTCCCGCAGGCGCGGCGCAAGGTTTGTATAGCGCAGCGTCTTGCGGTTGTTTTCGACCATGGCGGCCACCGTGTCGGCCTGCCCGACCAGAATCAGCAGCCGTTTGGCGCGGGTTACCGCCGTGTAGAGCAGATTGCGGTAATGCAGCCTTTTGTGCCGCCCAAGCAGCGGCATAATCACTGCGTCAAACTCGTTCCCCTGACTTTTGTGCACCGTAATGGCATAAGCCAGATCAAGCTCATACAGCATGTCAAAGGCATATTCGGAGCGGCGGTCGTCGAACGCGATAATCACCGAGCGGGTAGGCTTGTCGATCATCTCAACGGTACCTATGTCGCCATTAAAAACGCCCAGTCCCTGCTCGCCGTCGGGGCGCTGCCATTCAATGTCGTAGTTGTTGCGGGTCTGCATAACCTTATCGCCCTCGCGCAGCAGCAGGTTCCCGGCCCGGTGCTCGTTCTTATTTTGGCCGGGCGGATTAAGCGCCGCCTGTAGCGCACGGTTTAGCTCAACCGTGCCCGCCGCACCCTGCTTGGTCGGCGCAATGACCTGAATATCCCGCACCGGCGAGTAGCCATAGGCGCGTGGCAGCCTGCGCGCGCAGAGGTCTGCAACGGTAAAAGCAGCCTGTTCCTGCGAGGCGCTGGGCAAAAAGAAAAAGTCGGCGTCGTTTCGGTTTAATACCGGCAGCCGTCCCGAGACAATATCATGTGCCGACAGAATAATCAAGCTGTCGGCCGCCTGACGGAACACCTCGCTTAAATGGACGCAGGCCACCGCCTCGCTGTCGATAAGGTCGCGCAGCACATTGCCCGCTCCCACCGACGGCAACTGGTCGGGGTCGCCGACCAGAATCAGCCGCGCCGTCGTGCGCACCGCCTTTAAAAGCGACGCGAACAGAGCGGCGTCGACCATTGACATCTCGTCCGCCACAATGGCATCAAAAGGCAGCGGATTACGTTCGTTACGCTTAAACTGCAGATCGCCGCGTTCCCGACTGCCAAAATCGACCTCTAAAAGCCGGTGAATCGTCTTGGCCTCCCGCCCGGTTACCTCAGACAGGCGCTTGGCCGCGCGGCCGGTTGGCGCCGCAAGCGCCACCTTCATGGCCCGGCGCTCAAACAGTGTAATGATGCCGTTTAGCGTCGTCGTCTTTCCGGTGCCGGGCCCGCCGGTTAAAATCATAATCGGATGCTCCGCAGCCGTAAAAATGGCCCGGCGCTGCTGCTCGGCATACCGGATGCCCAGCTCCTGTTCGAGCGCCGTCAGCTCGTCGGGTATCACGGCGGCATCCTGTGACGGAAAGCGCGCCATCATTCCCAGCCGTTCGGCGGCGTAAACCTCGGCGAAATACTGGTCAGGCAAATAAAGGTAGCGCACGCCAAAAATTGTCTCACTCATCGCCTCGCCGCGCTCACACAGCTCGTCCGCAGCAAGCGCCACCGGCTCAGAGCCGATGCCCAGCAGGCGGCAGCAGGCGTCGGTCAGCTTATCTGCCGGCAGGCAAGCGTGCCCGTTGTTCAAATTGTGGGTCAGCACATGTAAAAGCCCGCCGCGCACACGGCAGCCATCGGTTTCTTCAATGCCAAGCGTTGCGGCAATGGCGTCAGCACGCTCAAACGGCACACCAATTTCGCGGTCGCACAGGCAGAACGGGTCGGCGTGGATGCGTTCACGCGCCAGCGCACCCCATTTTTTCCACAAGGCGACCGCAGCAGCAGGCTCTATGCCATGCGCCGACAAAAAGGCCATGACGGCGCGCAGCCCCAGAAGGCGGGTATATTCCTGCCCGATGCTCTCAGCCTTCTGGGGTGAAATGCCCCGCACCTGAGAGAGCCGTTCGGGCTCCTTTTCAATGATATCCAGCGTTCTGTCGCCGAATTTTTTAACGATGCGCGCAGCTGTTACCGGGCCTATCCCCTTAATAGCCCCACCCGAGAGGTAGCGCAGCACCGCTGCGGCGGTGGCGGGCATTACGTGCTCAAAAGCGTCGGCCTTCAGCTGCCGCCCGTAGTTGGGATGGGTAACAAACCTCCCTGTGACGATGACTTCCTCACCGCAGCTGATACCGACAGCCTGTCCGGTTACCGTGAGCAGCTCATCCCCCGCCTCAAGCTCCAGCACGGTAAAGCCGGTCTCCTCAGAGCGGTAAACCACATCGTTCACAACACCCTGAATCCTATCAAAGTTCTCCACAGGCAGCCTCCTTATATAAATACCGTTTAAAATATGGACGGCATTTAAAGCAATAAAATTCTACAAATAGTATTTTTAATTGTAAAAATAAAGACAAAAAACCGGCATGTCACAGCCGGCGCTGTTTTTTATAAAGAATGCGCTTGCTTTCGGGGGAGATCCCCATTAAAAATTTCTTTTATATGCGCGGCATTGCATAAAACCGGCGCCGGTGCATTCCGGCGCCGGTATGGCGCAGCAGACCCCGCGGGGCCGCACTCTTATTGTTTAGTATAATACAAGCGCCACTGCTTTGTAAATGGCGTCGTTGCCAATTACCCGTCGCAGCTGCTCCTGCGTACAAACCATTGCACCGGGCCGGTTACGACAAAACAGCTCCGCCTTGAACAGCGTATTTTCGGTCGCGCCGCAGTCGACAATCAGCAGCCGTTCCCCACTGCGGCAGGGATGCGACTGCATGCAAAAGTACTGCCAGCGCAGCTGACGTTCCAGACTCGGACATTCCCCGGTCACCGGCAGCAGTGTTACCGTGCCGCAGCGCCGGGCCGGACGCAGCAGCCATACCATAGCCTGCTCAAAGAGGATGCTTGCCGCCAGCGTCCCGCAAATTCCAAAGAGCACCAATAATAC
>JAEWYJ010000326.1 GCA_023395695.1 Bacillota bacterium
TTGCGGCTATTATACCATGAGCGTAAGCGAATGGTATAATTTGCGCATCAAAAGGCGGTTGCCGCGTTAAGCGGCGAGCCGTTGCGCATTGTCCCAGTATAATAGCCGTCTTGCGGCTATTATACCATAGGTTCTAAGCTTTTAGGCCGTACCGGCGCAATTTTTGTTTTTTCTTAACAAAATATTGTCTTTTTAACAAATTACGGTCGGCTCTTCTGCACCCTCTTGCTGCAACAAACGAAAAAGAGCCGTCCGCGAAGCGGCAGCTCTTTTTCGTGTCAATCAGCCGGGGAGATCTATCATCAAAGCACCGACCTTAATGTCGGCGTCTGACTTCGCGCCAGTGTTTTTTTATCCGGAGCAGCTTTTGGTATTACAATTGTATAGACGATATTTTGTTCATCTTCGGTTTTTTCGGTTTTTGCATTGATACCGGCCTGTTTCATTACCTCGACAGCATGGCAAATTGTAGAGGTGAAAAGGCGCAAATCTTTCAGGATAAGAATACGGCCGCCCTGTTTGGGCTTTTGCTGTTTTTGAATATCCTCCACCATTTTTTCAGTTTGCTTAACGGTTGTATGTACCTGAATAATTTTAGACACGACGGTCTCAAGCCGGGAATCGCCGCAAAGCGGCAGCAGTGCTCTGGCATGCCGCTCGGTCAGGCCGGCTGCTATCAGCCTGTCCACCTGTGGCTTGGGCAGCCGCAGCAGCCGCAGCTTATTGGCTATTGCCGACTGCGACAGGCCCAGCCGCTCGGCAGCCTGCTGCTGCGTCAATTCCTGCGTTTTAATCAGCAGTGCAATAGCCTGAGCCTCTTCAAAAAAGGTCAGGTCTTGTCGCTGCATGTTTTCTATAATAGCCAGCGTCGCACTTCGGCGGTCATCCGCTTCCTCAAGCAGGGCGGGAATGCTGGTTTCGCCCAGCATTTTAAAAGCCATCAGCCGCCTTTCTCCGGCAATAAGCTGAAAGCGGTCACCCATTTTTCTGACTACAATCGGTGAAATCAGTCCGTTTTCTTTTATTGAAAGCGCCAGCTCCTCCAACGCCTTTTTCTCAAAAATTTGACGGGGCTGCGCCGGATTTGAATCAATGCTGTCAAGCGGAATCAGCCTGACTCGCGTAAAGCTGTTTCCTAATAACGGCAAAAACCCCATTGCGCACACCCCCAAAATAAAAAACAGTATATTCCCCTGTTAAGTGGAATATACCATTTATTGGTATTTATAGCAAGACCTTTCGGCCGCATATCCCGACAGAAAGCCCAACCGCCGCCGGACTTTCTACAGGATAGCCGCCCTTGCCGCCATAATCGGCAAAATGATGTAAACGATACTATTTGAGATTCAGCAGCAGCAGGCCGCCCAGACACAGCACCATACCGCCCACCTGTCTGGGGCTAATGCTTTCGTGATAAAATAAAAGCCCCACTATCACCAGCAGCATTGCAAGTGCGATATTGGCGATAAGCGAACATACACTGATATTCCACCCGGCGCGATAAGCCAGGATATACCCGACCTCCAGACAAACAATGCTGATGGCAAGAAGAATAGCAGTCCAGTTGACACCTTTAAAATGCTCTGCAGAAAAGCTGCCGGTCTGAAAGCGCATCATCACAAGCGCGCAAACGGCCGCCGCCACATAGGTAACCACCAGCGATGCGGCCGCGTTGGCCTCGGGCGGCGTTGCCTTGGTCGCAATATTATAGGCTAAATTTGAAAAAACAATAAGGACAATTGGAAGAAATGCCGTGAGTTGACTGGTCATAAACCACTTTTCCTCCCTACAACGGTTTTTCACTAAGCTTAATGCGTTGGCGCGGATATTTTCCGGGCGTCGTTTTAACCTTTTCTATAATAATCAGTGTTCTCTGTCCATGGTCGGCCAGCCCATACGCCTGCACTGCGGCAATACTGCCGCCCAAAACTTCAATTGCATGCTTTGCCGCCGCTATTTCCGCAGTACAATCCGGCCCTTTGAGCGCCAGCATTTTTCCACCCACCTTTAAAAGCGGGAGGCAATATTCGCAGAGCACCGCCAGCTGCGCCACCGCGCGCGAGGTAGCATAATCAAAGCGGCCGCGGAGCTTTGGATCCGCCCCTGCCATCTCGGCGCGGGCATGGACAAAAGCATTGTCCTGTCGGAGCAGCGCCGATAGCTCCTGTAAAAAATTCAACCGTTTGTTCAGGCTGTCCAGCAGCGTCAATGCAATGTCGGGCCGCATAATTTTAAGCGGCACACCGGGAAAACCCGCCCCGGTTCCAACATCGATTAACGAAGCGCCTGGCGTAATTTCGGTCAGTGCAAGCGGCAAAATGCTATCTGCAAAGTGCTTAATAGCAATTTCTTCAGGATGAGTAATTGCGGTCAGATTCACTTTTTCGTTATATTCCAATAAAAATTTACTATAGGTATCAATTTCCTCGTCTTGTTGCGTTGTAAGCGTCAACCCAAAAGGCTCTAGGCATGCGGAAAGCTTATCAATTGGAATCATGCTTTGCCTCTCCTTCTCTGCGCCGGCGCGCAAGCTCCAGCATCAGCACCGAAATGTCCGCAGGGGATACCCCCGAAATACCCATAGCCGCACCCAAGCTTTGCGGAGCAACCTTTTTCAGCTTTTCGCGTGCTTCTGTACGCAACCCCTTTATCTGAGAAAAATCCATATTGCCCAGACTGATACCGCGCAGGCGCTGCATCTCCGCGGCCTGCGCCTTCTGCTTTTGAATATAGCCGGCGTATTTAATTTCAACTTCAACCTGGTCCGCCACCGCACGGGGAAGCTGCGGCCGATTGTCGTCAAACGGCGCCAGCATGGCATACGTTACCTGTGGCCGGCGCAGCAGGTCGGCCATTTTGACGCCGCTGGAAACCGGCGCCGTCTCCTGCGCTTGCAGCAGATTGTTAAGCGCTTGGGTAGGGGAGAGGGTTGTGCTTTGCAGACGGGCTATCTCGTCGTGGCGCTGTTGCTCACGCAGCAGAAAACGCTGCCACCGTACGTCGGTAATCAACCCAAGCTCATGGCCTTTTGGGGTCAGCCGAGCTTCGGCATTATCCTGCCGCAGCAGCAGCCGGTACTCAGAACGCGAGGTCATCATGCGGTAAGGGTCGGTCACGCCCTTGGTTGTTAAATCGTCTATCAGTGTGCCAATGTAGCTTTCATCCCGGGCCATTATAAAGGGCGGCAGGCCGTCAAGCGTCCGCGCGGCATTCACACCGGCAACAAGCCCCTGTGCAGCAGCTTCTTCATAGCCGGAGGTACCGTTAAACTGGCCCGCACCAAAAAGATTTTGAACCTGCTTACACATAAGAGAAGGGAAAAGTGCCAGCGGGTCGATACAATCGTACTCAATCGCATAGGCGGGCCGCATCACCTTAACCTGCTCAAGCCCCGGTATGGCATGGTAAAAAGCAAGCTGAACCTCAAACGGCAACGAGCTGCTCATACCCTGCAAGTACATTTCGTCGGTATTCTCACCCATCGGCTCCACAAAAAACTGATGCCGCTGCTTATCGGCAAAGCGGACGACCTTATCTTCCAAAGAAGGGCAGTACCGCGGGCCAACACCCTCTATGACACCAGCAAACAGGGGAGAGCGGTGCAGGTTTGAGCGGATAATCTCGTGGGTCGCCAAGTTGGTATAGCCCATATGGCACACCGTTTTATTGCGTTGCGTGCCTTCGTCGGTATCCGCCGAGAAGGGGAGAATCTGCTCGTCGCCGGGCTGTATTTCCAGCTTTGAAAAGTCGATGGAATTACGGTTTACGCGCGCAGGGGTACCGGTTTTAAACCGTCGCATGGGCAGGCCCAGCGCACACAGGCAGTCGCCAAGCGCGTTGGCGGGGTGGCAGCCGTCCGGCCCCGATGCCTGCGAAAATTCTCCGATGAACACCTTGCCCTTTAAA
>JAEWYJ010000347.1 GCA_023395695.1 Bacillota bacterium
CCTTGAGACGTCGCCGCCCGAAATTATGGACAGCGGCTACCTGCGCGGCGCGGGGCTTGTGCTGACCATCGACCGCGATGTGCAGGAAATTGCGGAAAAAGCCGCCGCGGGGGTTGAAAGCGGCGCCATCATCATCATGAACCCCTACACGGGCGATATTCTCGCCTCGGTCAGCGCGCCGGCCTATAACCCCAACAACCCGGTCGACGCGATGACCGACAACCGGACGCCGTTTTTTAACCGCGCCTTTGCGGCTTACAGCGTAGGCTCCACCTTTAAGCTGCTTACGGCCGCCACCGCGCTGGAGGCGGGTATTTCGCCTCAGCGAACCTATACCTGCAACGGGGCCATAGAGGTGCTGGACCAGGTGTTCCGCTGCCATAACCTCAACGGCCACGGCACGCTGGACATGCAGGGCGCGCTCAATCACTCCTGCAACCCATATTTTATCTCGCTGGCGCTGGAGGTGGGCGGCCCGGCGCTGGCCTACAAGGCGCAGCAGCTGGGCTTTGGCACCCGGTTTGAGGCGGCGCCCGGCTACTTTACCGCTGCGGGCAGCCTGCCGTCGCTGCAGGAGCTCAGCGCTCCGGCGGCGGTTGCAAATTTTGGGTTTGGGCAGGGTATACTCTCGGCTACGCCGATACAAATTGCCACGCTTGTGTCGGCCATTGCCAACGGCGGCGGCGCCGTTACCCCAAGGCTGGTGGCGGGCACCACCACCGACGGCAAGGCGATTACGACCGCAACGGCAACCTATTCGCCCCGCAGCGTTTTTCGGGAGCAGGCAGCGCAGCAGGTTAAGGAGATGATGGTCGGCGTTGTGGAGCAGGGCAGCGGCAAAAATGCCCGCCCCCTGCAGGGGGGCGCCGGCGGCAAAACCGCCTCAGCCCAGACCGGGCAGTACCGGGATGGGAAGGAGATTATTCACGCGTGGTTTTCCGGCTTTTACCCTGCAGAGCAGCCGCAGTATACCATTGTGGTGCTGGCCGAGGGGGGCGATTCCGGCTCCGACGCGGCCTGCCCCATCTTTAAGGAGATTGCCGACGGGCTTTATGAGCTGGATAAGAACCGTGCCGCCAGCCCCAGATGATGCGGCGCAGCAATGACAAAAACAGGCCGCCCCGTTGTTTTTTATGCCGCGCCGTCCGAGCGGACAGGCGGTATCACGAATTTTTGTGCGGCCTGAGACGGAATTTAGTGGGGCGAAATATATTATTGGTAGAGGGACGCTTATGATAAAACGCCCCCGCAAAGCGCTATAATCAAAACTCCCGGTATATTTATGAATAAAAATATACCAAGTTATGTCTTTGAGGGGTTTCTATGAACGGTAATTAAGGGCAAAAGACACTTAAATTTTAAAAGGTTACACGCGAGATTGGAAAAATTGACGAAGCGGTCGGAACAAAATATGATAATATGTAAATTTTGTTTTGACAAGCGGTTTTTGTATTGAGATTTTACCAGAAAGTTGTTATAATAACACACGTTGAAAAGAACGGGACAAAGATCCCCCATTTTAATGTGGAAATGGTTTCCAAACCCACCCGACTTGATTTTTATGGCAAGAACGCGTATATTAGACTATACCGTTTCCTAAGCTTTATACAAATTGGAAAGGAGAGGGTGCTTTGAGCGACAACAACCGCAGAATTGCTGAAGAAGATTATTCTGCCAAAGCAACGCCTGCGCAAGCATCATCTTCAAATAAGCAGCCGCCCGCGCAAAAAATGCTGCAACAGGTTTTGCGTATTTTATGCCTGATCGGCCTGCTGCATATCAGAAAATATCGTTCCTTCAAGCGCGGCTTGAGGAATGTTGCCCATATGCTTGGACTTTTGCTTCGCGCTATAGGTCACAGGTTGTTTTGTAGCGCACGCATTTTTTCGGCACGCAACAGCCTGTCGTTTGACGCGGTTGTCGACCTGCTGCGAACCTTAAAGCGCGGCAGCGCCGCAGCCCGAAAACGGGGGCCCGGCACGCTGCTGGGCTATTGGGCTATGGTGCTGGCAGCCTGTGTTACCCGTGCCGTCACGCGATTATTCAGCTCAATTAACTATGTTGCGCCGGCTTTGGCGGCTGCCGTATTCCTTATTGTGATTAACGGCGCTCTCAACATGACCTTTGCTTTGCGCGTGTTTTACAACGGCGAGGAAATTGGCTATATCGCGGATGAATCGGTGTTTGAAAACGCCGAAAAGCAGATGCTGGGCCGTATCGTGTTTGAGGATTACATTAAACCAGAGGACAGTGTGCCCGAATTTACCATTGCCGCCGTGCGCGCGCAGGAGCTGCTTTCGGAGGATCGGCTGACCGACGAGCTGATTAAGGCCTCGGGCAACGAGCTGGTACAGGCGACGGGGCTTTATGTTGACAACCGCTTTTTGGGGGCCGTTACCGAGCGACGCCAGCTGCTGTCGCTCTTGGAAGCCATTAAGAACCAATACCGCTCGGACGACGAGGAAGCCAACGAAATTGTTGAGTTTGTCAAGGAGGTCGGAGCCCGGGACGGCCTGTATCCGGTCACCTCTATCGTGGATCTCAGCATGATGCAGTCCGAGATAAACCGTGAGGAAGAGGCGCAGCGTATTTACACCACCGTTCAGGGCGACGCGCCTATTATTATCGCGCAGAAAAACGGCATCCCCTATTCTCAGCTAAAGCTGCTTAATCCCGACATTGAAAAGTCGCTGCTGGTCGGGCAGGAGATATTGGTCAAAAAGTCGGTGCCGGTGCTTGAAGTTAAGGTTGTCCGCAAAGAAACGGTTGAGGAAGAGGTCAACTTTAAGATTGAGCAGATACAGGACACCAGCCAGTATCAGGGCTATGTCAAGGTGACCCAGAAGGGGCAAAAGGGCACGTCTCTTGTAACCAGCGAGGTCACTTATATCGACGGCCTTGAGGTGGACCGCACCGTGCTTGATACCCGCACCGTCAAGGACCCGATTAACGAAAAGGTTGTGGTAGGCGGCAAGACGCCGCTGGCCCAGCTGCCCGCTTCGGCGCGCAGCACCAGCTCCAACTTTATCTGGCCGGTCGCGGGCGGTTATGTCAGCTGCGGTTTCTATGGCTATTGGGGCCACACCGGTATGGATATTGCAGCTAATGTGGGCACCGCCGTTTATGCGGCGGCCTCCGGAACGGTGACCAAGGCGGTCTATAATTCCACCGGCTATGGCTACCACATCATCATCAGTCACGGCGGCGGCGTTGAGACGCTTTACGGGCATAACTCCAAGCTCTATGTCAAGGCCGGCGAGTGGGTTGAACAGGGACAGCTGATTGCGGCTATCGGCCGTACCGGTCGCGCGACAGGAAACCACTGCCACTTTGAGGTTCGTATTAACGGTAAATATATGAACCCGGCCAATTATATCGGCACCCGCAACCCCTATTCGTGATCTATCCGGCCCGGCAAGGCCGGCCTTGAAAGCAACAAGCTGCGCAGGGGCTTTTGCGGCCTCAGATAAGATATTTTAAGGCATCATCGTTTTTAACGATGATGCCTTAGCTTTTGTTATGCGCATATTCCAAAGGATAAACAGGGATTTATGCCTGCGTTTTTTTGCCGAATGGGATGAATATATACGGCGTTAAACTGCCGACAAATGCGCCAAGCCAAAGGTTTTTGTTCACTAAGAACAATAGCAGTGGCACAATGCTGTGCCACTCAAAGCGTTGAGAAGCGTATACAAAAAAGACAACGCCCGGCCCGGTTGTGAGGTCAAACGCCCATTGCATCCATGCCATTGTCAGGTCGACGACGACCATGATCGACGCCGAAAAGAAAATCTCTTTTCGGGTCATGTCCCGAAAAACAACCAGGCCGCCGACCATAAGCGTCACAATAAATATGGCGCCATAGATTATAAGCGTTCGTGTGTTATCCGATGTCATGGTTCCGTCCGGAAGCGTAACAATGGCGAATCGGCTTAACAGAAAAACAGCCGCATTAAAAGCGAGCATACCGGCGGCGACACAAAACAGCGGAACCTTCCACAGTGTTTTCTTTCTGATCTTCATAGCTCTTGCCTCCATACATCAACAGATTTTGATTAATCGCTCCCACGATTATTTAAGTCATCGGGGGCAAACGCATTTGGGCGGGGAGCGCCCGCGTCACAGCTTTTTCTCAAACAGGCAAAAACGGCCTTTTCTGAAGGGGGCGTCGCCAACCTTTATGTAGCCAAGCTTTTCGTAAAGCTTCATCGCGCTTTGGTTTTGCGGGAAAGCATCCAGCTGCAAAACCGCGACCCCCTCGCTTTTAAGCAGCGCTTCAACATATTGCATAACCTGCACGCCAAGGCCCTTGCCCTGACAGGCGGAGCGAATACACAGCCGGTGCAGTACTGCAA
>JAEWYJ010000349.1 GCA_023395695.1 Bacillota bacterium
GGGCAACAAACCCCAGAGAGCTTTGCAGCTTCGCCGCGGCGCTGCGGCAGCTGCCCCGGGTAATTGCGCTTCTTGGCAAATGCCGGTCGCGTTACTTACGCCAGATTGTGTCGGCGATAGACCCGATGCAGGATATTGAAGCGCTGATCACCGACGCTGTCGCCGACGATCCGCCCGTCTCAACTAAGGACGGCTGGTTTCTGCGGGAGGGCTTTAATACCGAGCTTGACGAAATACGCGGCCTTTTAACCCACACCAAAGAATATCTTGCCAAAATAGAGTCGGACGAGCGCGAGCGCACCGGTATTAAAAGCTTAAAAATTGGCTATAACAAGGTGTTTGGCTATTACATAGAAATCACCAATTCATATAAAACCATGACGCCGCCGGAATATATTCGCAAGCAGACGCTGGCCAACTGTGAGCGTTATATCACACAGCAGCTCAAGGAGCTTGAGGATAAGATTTTGACCGCGCGCGAAAAGCTGATTCTGCTGGAGCTGCGGCTCTACGAGGAGCTGCGGCTGCGGATTGCATCACAGACCGAGCGGATTCAAAAAACTGCCGACGCCGTCGCGCAGCTGGACGTTTTTACCGGATTTGCCACGCTCGCTTCTGAAAATAACTACTGCCGTCCGCAAATTACGACAGACGGAGCGATTATGATAGAAGATGGCAGGCACCCTGTCGTGGAACAGATTTTAGGCGCCTCCCAGCGTTTTGTTGCCAATGACTGCCGGCTGGATTTAAACGAGAATCGCATCGCCATTATTACCGGCCCGAATATGGCGGGTAAGTCCACCTATATCCGTCAGGTGGCTGTCATTGTGCTTTTGGCGCAGATCGGCTGCTTTGTGCCGGCCAAATCGGCTTCTATCGGCGTGGTGGACGGCATTTATACGCGTGTTGGCGCGTCTGACGACCTTTCTACCGGGCAGTCAACCTTTATGGTCGAGATGAATGAGGTCGCGCAGATTTTGCAAAGCGCTACCGAAAACAGCCTGCTGATTCTGGACGAGGTTGGACGCGGCACCTCTACCTTTGACGGCATGAGCATTGCCCGCGCAATGCTTGAATATATTGCAGACCGCAAAAAGCTTGGCGCAAAGACCCTGTTCGCCACCCATTACCATGAGCTTACCGAGCTGGAGCAGTGCTTGCCCTGCGTGAAGAACTACAACACCGCGGTCAAAAAGCGGGGAGAGGACATTACGTTTTTGCGACGCATTGTGCCCGGCGCAGTGGATGACAGCTACGGCATTGAGGTTTCAAAGCTGGCGGGTATCCCGGAATGGATTATTAAGCGCGCACATGAAATATTGGCAGATTTAGAGGCGGACAGACCGGTGGCGGAGCGACGAGGCGCTGTAAAGCGTACAAGCTTGTCGGAAGAAACACCGCAGCTTGCGCTGCCGCAGGTTTCTGCGCTGGAAGCCGCTCTGAAAAAGCTGGATTTAAACACGCTGACCCCGCTGGAGGCGCTTAATAAGATGTACGAATTTAAAGCCATGTTATAATCAAACGGCGTTTTTAAAAGTCAAAGTCAAAGACGACGGAGAATGCGCTTACAGAGTCTAATATAAGGCGAAAAATTCAGGAATATGGGATGTATTCCGAATATTTTAACGCCGCGATGGACTGGACTATATGCGTAGAATTCATCAGTGTTGAGGCTTTTTAAGTACGCCTCTGGCACAAGCAGACTATTATTGAAGAGAGGTGTTTTGCCGTGGGAAAAATTAATGTGCTGCCTGCCGCGGTTGCCGAGCTGATAGCCGCGGGTGAGGTCATCGACCGGCCCGCATCCATTATTAAGGAGCTGGTTGAAAACGCGCTGGACGCCGGCGCTACCCGCATATCGGTGGAACTGAAAAACGGCGGCATCACCTATCTGCGTGTGACGGATAACGGCAGCGGCATGACACGTGAGGATGTGCCGCTTGCCTTTATTCGGCACGCTACAAGCAAAATTGCCTCTGAGATGGATCTCGACGCCATAGGAACACTGGGCTTTCGCGGCGAGGCACTGCCTTCCATAGCGGCGGTCAGCCGTGTAACGGTCACAACCCGCACCGCCGAAAATCCCATCGGCTGCCGCTTTTCCATTACGGCCAACGAACCGCCCGCGCTTGAAGATATTGGCTGTGCGGTAGGCACCAGCTTTGAGGTGCGTGACGTGTTTTATAATACCCCTGCGCGCATGAAATTTCTTAAAAAGGACGCCACCGAGGGCAATGCCATCGCTTCGCTGATGGACAGGCTGGCACTGGCAAACCCTGCGGTTTCCTTTGAGCTGATCCGCGACGGAAAAAGAATGCTTAAAACGCCGGGCGATGGCAAGCTGTTGTCGGTACTGCGCGTTGTTTTTGGGGCTGAGGTTGCTGCGGGCATGCTGCCTGTTTCTCTTAAAAGCGAGGGCGTGCTGGTCACCGGGCTTATCTCCCGCCCCAATGTTTCCAGAAGCACCCGCTCCCTGCAGACCTTTTTTATCAACTCCCGGTACGTCCGCTCCAAAACCTGTGCCGGCGCGGTGGAAGAGGCCTATAAAAACCGGCTGATGACCGGCCGTTTTCCCGCTTGTGTGTTGAGCCTTGAAGTCGACTTTGACACAGTGGATGTCAACGTGCACCCGGCCAAGCTTGAGGTGCGTTTTTCTAACGAAAGAGCGGTGTATAACGCAGTTTATGCCGCCTGCCTTGACGCGTTGGCACAGCACGAACGCGGTACAGGCAATGTTAACCGAAAAAGAATAACGTCCTTTTCTCTTTCAGATTTTGACTATGCCGGAAGACAGGTAGCTTTAAACCAGACCGCCCGGATGGCGGACGGCTTGTCGTCTGCTCTTATACCAAAGGCCGAACACGCCACCGCACCTGCGGCAGCGCAGGCGGTGTTCATGGATTACCCGCCCCCTGTCGTCGCCGTACCAGAGGTGGATACCATGCTGGAGCTGCATGACGATACTCAAATAAAGTCTGAGGCGCCGGTGCGGCTGGCCGAATATCCGGCCGCGGCCGCTTATGCCCGCAGTGCGCTGATTGATATTGAAAAAACGGAGCCGGAAAAATCGGCTGTCACGCTCAATACCGTCACATCGTCAATTTTTACGCCACCTGCTGCGGCGCATTTTATCGGTGCGACAGCCGAAGCTGCACAAACCAATTTGGTAACGCCAAAGTTTGAGCCAGAGCCTGAATATAGCTATGGGTCCCCGATGTCGGAACCGGTAAAAACAAACGAGACCGAAGCCCAACCCTATCGCGTCATCGGCGAGCTGTTCGACACTTATATTTTAGTCGAGCAAACCGGGCAATTTATTATGATAGACAAGCATGCGGCGCATGAGCGCTATATCTATAACAGCATCAAGCATCTCGAAAAATCGGCTGACCGTCAGATTTTTCTGACGCCGCAGGCCGTGACGCTGCCGCGCGACGAATATTTTGCCCTTACGGAGCATCCGCAGGCGTTGCAGACACTGGGCATTGTCGCCGAAGATTTTGGCGAGGGCACATTGCTGGTGCGTGAGCTGCCGATGCTTTTAGACAGCTTCCCGGTTGCAGAGCTGCTTGGCGACGTGGCCAAGGCGCTGCTCACCAAAAAAAACAGTGTGACGCCGCAGCTGCTTGACGAGCTGCTGTATTCGGTTTCGTGCCGGGCGGCTGTTATGGCGGGCAGACGTTCTGCACTGCCTGAAATGGGGCTGATAGCCGATATGGTGCTGGGCGAGGCGCAGATTCGCCACTGCCCGCACGGCAGGCCGGTATTAATAACCTACACACAACGCGAGGTGGAAAAGCTCTTTGGCAGAATTGGATAATGTTTTAAATAAAATTCCTGTTGTGGCGGTCGTGGGGCCGACAGCCTCCGGCAAAACCAGGCTTGGCGTAGACCTTGCGCTAAGATTGAACGGCGAGGTGGTTTCGGCCGACTCTATGCAGATCTATCAGGGTA
>JAEWYJ010000189.1 GCA_023395695.1 Bacillota bacterium
TACCGAAACACAGATTGACGACCCCGCTTTCAGCCTTGAGGCGCTGGTACCTCAGCTGCGTGCCGCGCTCGACACGCTGGAACAAAAAGCAGGGCACGCCATTCCACTGATTGCGGGCGGCGGCATCTTTTCAGGGGCCGATATCCATAGCATCCTCGCACGCGGCGCGGCCGCCGTGCAGATGGCAACCCGCTTTGTCGCCACCGAGGAATGCGACGCCTCCCCCGCCTTTAAAGAGGCTTATGTCAATTGCAAAAAAGAGGACATCGTCATCATTAAAAGTCCGGTCGGCCTGCCGGGGCGCGCCATTGGCAACAGCTTTTTGCAGCGGGCGGCGTCCAACCAAACCTGCCCCAAAAGCTGCCCGTGGCACTGCATTTCGTCCTGCACCGTTGAGAATGCGCCCTATTGCATTTCGGCGGCGCTGCTTGCGGCCTGCAAGGGCAAGCTGGAACAGGGCTTTGCATTCATCGGAGCCAACGGTTACCGCATTGACGGCATCACGACGGTGCATCGCCTGATCGAAACGCTGCATAACGAATTTATTGTCGCCGCAAAAACCGGCGTGTAGAAGGAGGAATTTTATGAAACGCGTTGTGATTACCGGGCTGGGTGCCATTACGCCGGTCGGAAACGACGTTGCAACCTTTTGGCGGAATATTTCGGCCGGTGTGAGCGGCATCGGCTATATCACTCATTTTGACACCGCCGACTACAAAGTGAAAATTGCAGCCGAGGTCAAGGACTTTGACATTACGCCCTATGTCGATAAAATGGCCGCCAAGCGTCTGGATCTTTTTTCTCAGTATGCCATTGCGGCGGCCCAGCAGGCCATGGATGACAGCGCCCTTGTGTGCGACCCCGAACGGCTCGGCGTCTATTTTGGCTCCGGCATCGGCGGGCTTAATACAATGGTGCGCGAGCAGGAGCGGCTTTTAAAAAGCGGCCCGGCGCGCGTTTCGGCTATGCTGATCCCCATGATGATTTCAAACCTGGCCGCGGGTAATGTTGCCATTCGCTTTAACGCGCAGGGCCCCTGCCTGCCGGTTGTTACAGCCTGCGCCACCGGCACCAACGCCGTTGGCGAGGCGTTTCGCGCCATTGCAGAGGGTTATGCCGACGCGATTATCGCGGGTGGCACCGAGGCTTCGGTTACGCCGCTTGCGGTCGCGGGCTTTACAAACTGCATGGCGTTGACCCTCAACGGTGACCCCGCCACGGCTTGCCGGCCCTTTGACGCAAACCGCGACGGCTTCGTCATGGGCGAGGGTGCGGGCGCACTGATTCTTGAGGAATATGAACATGCAAAAGCCCGGGGCGCTAAAATCTACGCCGAGGTCTGCGGCTACGGCCATACCTGCGACGCGCACCACGTCACCGCACCCGACCCCGAGGCCAAGGGCGCTTCCCGCGCGATTAAGGCCGCGATCTCGCAGGCTCAGATCAGCAGCGCCGACTGCGTTTATATCAATGCGCACGGCACCAGCACACCCTTAAACGACAAAAGCGAGACGGCGGCCATTAAGCTGGCGCTTGGTGAAGATGCGGCTAAAAAGGCCGCTGTCAGCTCGACCAAATCGATGACCGGTCACATGCTGGGCGCTGCCGGCGCTGTGGAAGCGATTGCAGCGGTATTGGCGCTCGACAACGGTGTGCTGCCCCCTACTATTGGCTATGCCGAACCCGACCCCGAGTGCGACCTCGACTACGTGCCCAACACGGCGCGTCAGGCCGATGTGACGCTGGCGATTTCGACCTCGCTGGGCTTTGGCGGACACAATGCCTGCCTTGCCTTCCGCAAGGTTGAGGGGTAACCGCCATGAACCGTGAGGCGATTAAAAATCTTCTTCCCCACCGTGAGCCGATGCTGCTGGTGGATGAGGCCGAGCTTGATGAAAGCGGCTGTGCCGTCGGGCGCTACACCGTGCGGGGTGACGAGCATTTTTTGCAGGGCCATTTCCCGGGTAACCCGGTTGTGCCGGGTGTAATTCTCTGTGAGATTATGGCCCAGACCTGTTGCGTGCTGTTTGCCCGGGAGGCTGTGGGTAAAACGCCGTACTATACCGGTCTTGACAAGGTTAAGTTCCGCCGCAAGGTGCTGCCGGGAGACACCGTGGAAATGACCTGCACGGTCACAAAACACAAGGGCCCGTTCTACTTTATCAGCGGAAAGGGCACCGTTAATGGCGAGCTGGCGATTTCGGCTGATTTTTCGTTTGCATTGATGGATTGATAGATTTTTCAAGAGGGCTGAGCGCGGTTGCGTTCAGCCCTCTTTTTGTCAGCTTTAGCGAAAATAAACCACCGGGGATCAACTTGATCCCCAGTTATCCTGAATGCACTGGCTTGTTTCTGTATGGCAGATAATCTAAAAACCGCTTAACTGCAAGGGACGCAGATTTTTTATCTTTCATTGCAAGACCAATATTGCGATAAGCAGGTATGTCCAGCTCCTTTATTACAATTTGATATGAAATACGCTGCAAAATAAGTTCTGGCAAAATGCTAATGCCCAGTCCACTTTCAACCATGGACATGATGGCGTAATCATCCCATGTTGTAAAATGCACCTTTGGCTTGATACTACATTTTTCAAGTATTTCTGATATTTCAGCTTTAGCGCCTTTCTCTAAAAGCATGAAAGGATAATGACATAAGGCTTTTATGGGAAAGCGATTACAGTTGGCCATCGGATGATTTTCTGGCAGAACTACGAGCAGTTTATCTTGCTCTAAAAAAGTTGTTTCAAACTCCGGGAGGGTAGGAAGCCTGAGAAAACCACAATCCACTCTCCCATTTAAAATCCAGCTTTCAATCTCTGTGTAGTCACCAAGAAGAAGTTCGTAATCAATATTAGGGTAGTCCATTTGAAACGCTTTGATAATATTGGGGAGCCAATGGGTCGCCACACTGGAAAACGTACCAATACGAATCAGACCTGACTGCAAACCATTTAGTTCATCTACCTGTACCTGTAAATTTTGATATTCAGTGCACACGCTTTGCGCAAATGGCAACAGTTTTAATCCATCTGAGGTTAGTCGTACGCCAGCTCGCCCACGTTCAAGAAGCGTAACACGCCATTCCTTTTCTAAATCGTTAATCATACGGCTAATGCCGGATTGAGAGTAATTCAATATTTCTGCTGTTTTTGTAAAACTGCCATACTCAACTGTCTTCACGAAAGCCATATATTTTTGAATGTTCATATCCATGTAATGTCACTCCAATGCATCTGAATTCATCATGTTATATATGATAAATATTCGCTTTTGTGATACATGGAAACATGATACACTATCAATACAAAAAATACAAGCGAAAGGAAATTGATAATGCTTTCTGTAAGTGACATTTACACAACTGCGCCGTCCGAGTTTAAGACGGAATTACAAGAAAAAACATACTATACACTTGATGCCCTACATATCCCATTTGAGCGTGTAAATACCGATGAAGCAATCTCAATGGACGATTGCATTCAGATTGATAAAAAGCTGAATATGAAAATGGTAAAGACGCTCTTTCTTTGCAATCGCCAACAAACAACCTTTTATCTGTTTATTACAGCAGGCTGCAAACCCTTTAGGTCAAAAGATTTCAGCAATGCACTGGAGGTGGCCCGGGTATCCTTTGGCCCTACGGATTTGATGGAAAAAATGTTGGGAACAAAAATTGGTGCGGCAACTGTGTTCAGCGCAATGCTTGATACAGATTATAGCGTACAAATAGTCTTTGATAAAGATGCTATCAAAGAAAAATGGTACGGATGCAGCGATGGCACAACCACAGGCTATATAAAGGTTGAGACGGAGCATATCATCCATAGGTTTTTGCCCTTTACGAAACACATACCAACAATTATAGAGGTGTAGCATGGGATTATATCAAAATCGAATAGTCGTAAAAGTTGGCACTTCCACCCTAACAAACGAAATAGGGCAGAACAATTTGCGTTCTTTTGACCGCCTCGCCTGTATTCTATCCGATATCCACAACATGGGGTATGAGATTATCTTAGTATCCTCTGGGGCCATTGCAATAGGAGCAAATAAACTCCAAATGAAAGCTCGGCCTACCTCCATGCGGCTCAAGCAAGCTGCGGCGGCGGTTGGGCAATGCAGTATCATGTTTTTGTACGATAAATTTTTTAATGATTATGACAAGTCTATCGCACAAATACTATTGAATGCTGATGATATTGAAATTGAGGAAAAGAAAGAAAATCTAACGAATACTTTTAATGCTTTGCTAGAGATGGGTATTATCCCAATTGTAAATGAAAACGACTCTGTCAGCTATACCGAAATAGAATCGGAAGAGCGGCTGTTTGGTGATAATGATATGCTTTCCGCAGTCGTTTCCGTATTGTGCCGGGCGCAAAAACTGATTATTTTATCCGATATTGACGGCTTTTACGACAATGACCCCCGCCTTTACCCCAACGCTAAATTAATAGAGCGTATCAGTACAATAGACAAAAACGTGCAGTCTTTAGCCGGAGGGGCTGGTTCCCGGCGCGGTACAGGCGGCATGAGAACAAAGTTGCAAGCTGCAAAGTTGGCAACTGCACAAGGGATTGACACCATCATTACAAATGGCAAAAATCCGTCTGTATTATATGAGGTTATCAAAGGAGAAAGTGTTGGGACGCTCTTTATTGGCAAACGATGATACATCTTATTATATTATTTTAAACGATTGTGTCCGTATTTCACTATGTATATTGGCCGATATGCGCCTAAAGAAACTGCCAATTGTCTAAATTGTTAGGCTGAGGCAGGTAATGAAATGCGCGCTTTTGAAGGCCTTCCAATGACAGCAATGCGATTGGAGGGTCCTTTATGCATGTAAGAGGTTTGTATCAGTTAATTGAGACGCCGTCAATTTACCAAGACGGCTTGGCATAGCTGATGCTCTAAGGCTATATAATTTTAAAAATCATAATAAACTGGTGGTCAGACTGTCAAAGAAGTCGCCATCAGGCGGCTTTTTGACAGTCTGATGGCGTAGCTTTACGCTACGCCATACTTCGTTCAA
>JAEWYJ010000200.1 GCA_023395695.1 Bacillota bacterium
CTCCAGCAGCGCGGTATAGGGAACCTTAAAGCCGTTGGCAATCTTCCAAATGGTATTGATGGTGGGGCTGGTGTCGCCTTTTTCAATCTGCGAAAGCATCACCTTGCTGACGCCGCACAATAACGACAGTGCGCCCAGACTCAGGTTGCGCTCAACACGCAGTCTGCGCAGATTTTCTGCAATGATTCTGTTCGCTTCCATAAGGTGCTCCTTAAAAAGAATTGACAACTATAACAAACGATTGTAAATTATATAGTACGAATCTTATTTACAGCCCTATCATACCGCACAGGCAAAAGGAGTACAAGAACAAAATGAAACAAGCGCACAGCCACGAAATAAAAGCAGCCCCGCCGGAGCGGACAGCGGATTTTAAAGCGGCGCTGACGGCAGCTTTCCCGCATACCATACCGGTACTCACCGGCTTTTTGGTACTGGGCATGGCCTACGGCATGCTGATGCAAACCAAGGGCTACGGTGCAGTCTGGTCGGTGCTGATGAGCGCCATCGCTTTTTGCGGCAGCATGCAGTTTGTCGCCATTACGCTGCTGACGGTAGCGTTTGACCCGGTTCAGGCGTTTTTACTCAGCCTTATGGTCAACGCCCGGCATCTGTTTTACGGCATTTCAATGCTGGAGAAATACAAGGGGCTGGGCGCTGTACGCGCCGTTTTAATCTACACGCTCTGCGACGAGACCTTTTCAATTTCATCCGGTGTGGCGCCGCCGCCGGGCATCAGCCGGAAATATTTCTATCTTTCCATTTCACTGCTGGACTACTTATATTGGATCTTTGGCACCTTTCTGGGCAGTGTGGCGGGCAAGCTGCTCACCTTTGATACCACAGGGCTGGACTTTGTGCTGACAGCACTGTTTGTGGTGCTCTTTACCGAACAGGTGAAAAAACGCGAAAACCGCCTGCCGGGGCTTATCGGGCTGACAGGCACCGCTGTCTGCCTCGCAGTTTTTGGCGCGGAGCGGTTTGTCATCCCTGCCATGCTGCTGATATTGGCGATGCTGCTGCTGGGGAGGAATAAGCTATGCTGCTGACACCGTTGCAAACCTTTGTAATGATCCTTGCGGTGGCGCTGGGAACGATATTCACCCGCTTTACGCCTTTTTTATTGTTCCCCCAAACGCGCGAGCAGCCCAAAACAGTGGCCTATTTGGGACGGGCGCTGCCACCGGCCATGATGGGGCTGCTGGTGGTCTATTGCCTCAAGGGCGTCTCGCTTATAAGCGCGCCGCACGGCCTGCCGGAGCTTATCGCCATTCTGGTAACGGCCGCATTGCACCGCTGGCGGGGCAACGCACTGCTGAGTATTAGCCTTGGCACCGTGGTGTATATGCTGCTGGTACAAAAGGTATTCTGATTATAGTATAACTGCAAAAGGTCCTGCGGCTTATCGCCACAGGACCTCGGATTTTATACTCATACCACCAGAAAAACGATACAGTATTGGCGAAGCTGTTTTGTGGCTGACAAGACGGAGGACGCAGGTGGGCTGACGCCCTTCAAGGACGACAACGCGGTCAGCTGCAAAACATCGCAGTTGAACTTATTGATTCGATACGCTGTCATCCTTAAGTTTAATTGCATGCAGGCAAGATGACGTTTGCCTTTGCACGCTAAATTGCCCTGCTTGTAGTCCGTCAAGACGCTTTGGTTTTCCGGTGGTTTGGCTATAATGCACACCAATGCTACAAAAAATTCTCCGCTCGCTCACACCTGCCGTGGCGCTTTTTGGCGTTGTGTGGTACAATAGTGACAGATAGTCGGGCAGTAGGTTTAGCGATAACACCGGCATCCTGTTTTTACTCGAATAGCGGAACAGCTCTGCGGATAAGGCGCATAAACGCCAAAAGGCACCCATGTAAGCAGTTTTGTACAGCCGGCAGGGCTTACGCGGCATTTGCAGTGTCGGAGCCGGCATAATCCACCAAACCCAGGTTTAAATCTACCGCGCCGGCAATACCGTCAATCGTTCCGCGCGACGTGTATTGCCACATCGTAAAGTCATAGGGAAAGAACGGCTGCTTAAAATACTGTGCAAACCATTTATCATAATCCTCCAGCCGTGTAAGATCAAGGTGCATAATCATCCAGCGAATATTGCCGTATACCATCGGCGTATAGCCCGCGGCCTTAATTTTTTCGCAAAACGCAACGGTGATACCGGTGCGTTCGGCGCGTGTCAGCGCATTGGTGCGGGCGTCGGCGTCGTCGACCTCCTCCATGTCGAAAACCACGGGATAAGCAACGTCATAACCCGAAAGCTTTTCAAGGACGAAGGCGGCTTCCTCTTCAGCTTCCTCTACTGTGACAGCCTGGGAATAAAAATAGACGCCGACCGGAACGCCCGCCGCTGCGGCGCCCGACATGTTGGCCGCATAACGGTCGTCGAGTCGGATGCTGCCGGTGCCATAGCCGCGGTAGCCCAACCGGATAATGGCGTAATCGACGCCCGCAGCCTTGACCTTCTTCCAGTTGATAACGCCCTGATAGCTTGAAACGTCGATGCCCAGCAGCGAAATATCCTCGCCGCCCGGCTCATAGGTGCGAATGCCGTTTTCCTGTGCGACAATATGCGCAGCATTGAAGCTGCTCTTTTTCAATGCATTGTTTATCGGCACGGTTTTAAGCTTGCTTTGATCCCACAGCACAATTCTGTCGGTAAAAAACCGCTGCAAAAACTCAATGGAGATGCCGTCCCGCTCGGCAAAATCAAGCATGACCGAGACCGGAATGACCGGCTCTGAGAATTCCTCGTCCACGCTTTCGTCGGTGCGCACGGCTGCGGCTGTAATGGCGTCCTGCAAAGCCGCACCGGTGCGCAGCAGCAGGGCTGCGGTGGCGGCATTGATCATAATGAGCAGTCCAATAACAAGCGCCGTGAGCACCTTTGCGGCCGAACCGCCGCTTTTCCTTCTTCTGCTTTCGGTTATGTAGGGCATGGCGTCCTCCATATTAACATTCTGCCGCGCCGCGACGGGTTGTTATAATATGTCGCTTTTTGCGGCGGGTACATTAAGACAACTATAACACATCATGCGTCAGTGCGGCAATGCCTGCAATTTAAAAACGCATACACAACAAAAATATGGCAAAACAGTTTAAAATAGAAGATATCTTTAAAATATACCGCGGGCCGGTTCGCGGTATGGCAGCATACAGGAGGGCTTGAACCGATGGGAAATTTGCTCACAGGAGCCGATACGGCAGCGGCGCTGACCGAACAGGCGAAGGAACGCGCACAGCAGTTACGCCAACAGGGCGTTGTGCCCACGCTGGCTATTGTACGGGTGGGCGAACGGGAGGATGACCTGGCCTATGAACGCGGCGCTGCCAAGCGGTGTGCGCAGGCTGGCGTTGCAGTCCGATCCTTTGCTTTGTCGCAGGAGGTGACGCAGCAGGAGCTGCTGGCGTTGATTAGCCGGCTCAACGCCGACACCGCCGTGCATGGCGTGCTGCTGATGCGGCCGTTGCCTTTGCAGCTGGACGATGCAGCCATCTGTCGGGCACTTATCCCCGCAAAGGATGTGGACGGCGTTACCGAGGGCTCTATGGCCGGCGTCTATTCCGGGAGCCAAACAGGCTTTGCACCCTGCACGGCGCAGGCGTGCGTCGCGCTTTTAAAGCATAACAGTATCGGTCTGTCAGGCCGCCGGGCCGTGGTGATCGGACGCAGTCTGGTTATAGGCAAGCCGGTCGCCCTGCTGCTGCTGGCCGAGAATATGACCGTAACGGTCTGCCACACCAAAACCGAAAACCTGTCTGCCCTATGCCGGGAGGCGGACGTGCTGGTTGTAGCCGCGGGCAAGGCGGGGCTGCTGGGCGCCGAGTCGGTACGCCCCGGGCAGGTGCTGCTGGACGTTGGTATCCATGTCGGTGCGGACGGTAAGCTTTGCGGCGACGTACGCACCGCTGATATAGAGGAGATTGTGCGGGCGGTAACACCGGTGCCGGGGGGCGTAGGAGCCGTGACCACCTCGGTTCTGGCGCTGCATGTGGTAACCGCCGCCGAACGCATGTCATACAAAGGAGGAATTGTAAAATGAGACTGACACAGGACAATTGTTGCGCACTGGTCATTGATTTTCAGGAGAAGCTGATGCCCGCCATGTACGGTCGCGACGCACTTCAACAAAATGTGGTAAAGCTGCTCAAGGGCCTTTCGCTGCTTGAGATTCCCATGCTGATTACCGAGCAGTACCCCAAGGGGCTGGGCGCCACCCTGCCGGAAATTGCGGCGGCCGCGCAGGGCGCACCGGTTATCGGCAAGACCTCGTTCGGTGCACTGAGTAACAACGATGTGCTGGGCCACATAGAGCAGCTGGAGCAATTCGGGCGCCGGCAGGTGCTGGTGTGCGGCATTGAGGCGCACATCTGCGTGCTGCAAACAGCCCTGCAACTGCTGGACAAGGGGCTTTCGCCCATTTTTGTCACCGACTGCATTGCGTCACGTCACCAGCCCGACCTGATGGCGGCCTTTATGCGGGCCGAGCGTGAGGGCGTACAGTTTGTCAGCACCGAAATGGCGCTGTTCGAGCTTGTGGGGACCAAGGAGCATCCGCAGTTTAAGGCCATTTCATCGCTGATTAAATAAGCGGCGGCGGCACGAGGCTGCTGTGGTTGAAAGGTAAGCAAACACATGAAAACACTGCTGCATATCTGCTGTGCCCCCTGCTCAATCGCCTGCATCGAAGCACTGCGCGGCGAGGGTATTGAGCCGACCGGCTTTTGGTTTAACCCGAATATCCATCCCTTTACCGAATACCGGGCGCGAAAAAACACGCTTGTGGACTATGCCAGAGAAATCGGCCTGGCTCTGGTGCTGCAAGGAGACTATGGGCTGCGGCCTTTTGTAGCAGCGGTTTCCCCCCATTTTGACGACCGTTGCGGCTATTGCTACCGGGTGCGTTTTGAAGAAGCCGCGCGTTATGCGGCCCAAAATGGCTTTGA
Source organism: Bacillota bacterium (assembly GCA_023395695.1). GTDB lineage: Bacteria > Bacillota > Clostridia > Oscillospirales > Ruminococcaceae > Yanshouia. Next base: position 4,963 of record JAEWYJ010000200.1, read on the forward strand.
AGCGTTTACGACAACGCTGTTAATCAGTCCCTACCAAAAGCACGAGCTGATCTGCAAGGTAGCAGACGAGGTAGCCGTGCAATATGGCGTTCACTTCTTATATCGGGATTTTCGGCCCTATTTTAAGGACGGGCAGCAGAAGGCGCGCGATATGGCGCTGTACATGCAAAAGTATTGCGGCTGCATTTTCAGCGAAGAGGAGCGTTATCAAAAGAAAAAGAAAGCGCCGCCCGCCGCATGTCCTTCGGCCTGACAAATTAAATAATAAAGCGCAGTCCCGCCGGGGGTCTCTGGCGGGACATTTAAGTGGTTATCCATTCATGCCTATGCCTTTTAGGCCTGCCGCCGCTTCGGGTTTGTTCACAAGACAAAGCGGGCAAGACCTTTAGCACAATTTATATAATGTAATTAAAGCAGAATAATTTTAAAAGCGGCGCAGCGTTGGCGTGCATATTTTTTGCGTTGCAAGGCAAACGCCGCGGCTGGGCTGACACCCAGCAAGCGGGGCAACGCAGCAGCGCGGAAAATAGGCCGTCCAGTTGGGGCGGTTTTGAAGTTAATCAGCCGTACAGCTTCCAAGTAAAACACAGCAACCGCGGTTAAAACTATTGGACATGCTGCGTTATATGAAAATGGTTTGTTTTATCCTATAAAATGCGCTATAATAACCCTAGCTCTCCAATTTATCTCAATATATTTGCCGTTATGGTAAATATTTGTAAAATAATTACCCAAAAGCGCGGATAAAAGGGAATTTCATGAATAATATTATCAGATGTAATTTTCGCGAACTATTGCTGTGCCTCTCAGATGCGCAGGATCTGATATCGCCGCTGTTAGCCAGCCATCAGCAGCAGGTCGCCTATTTGTCGTACCGGCTCGCGGAGCAGCTGGGGTTGTCCGCACAGGAGCGCAAGGAAATTTTTTTGGCTGCGCTGGTGCATGATCTCGGCGCGCTTTCAACCAATGAGCTGCTTTCTATCACCGAGCATGAGCCCATTGCGGCCTATAACCATGCATTTAAGGGCGCCGCACTTATTGAGGGCTTCCGGCCGCTGAGGCCCGCGGCCAGAATGGTCAAATATCACCATGTTCCGTGGTCAGACGGACAGGGGCTGTCCTTTAACGGAGAAGCGGTTCCGTTATATAGCCACATCATCCATTTAGCCGACCGCGTTTGCGCCGGATTCAACGACAAAAGCAACGTGCTTTCTCAATTGCCCCGTGTGCTGACGAGAATCAATCAGCAATCCGGCTCACGTTTTGCGCCAAATTTTGTTGCGGCGCTCAATAAGTTGAGCAAAAAAGAGTATATCTGGCTCGATTTAACAGCGCGTGACCCGGTAGACATGCTGCCGACACGGGAGTTGTTTGATAACCTGTCGCTGGATATTGATGAAATTATTGACTTTGCGCTTTTGTTTTCACACATCATTGACTTCCGGAGCCGTTTTACCGCCAGCCACTCTGCGGGCGTTGCAAAGGTGGCCGAGTCTCTGGCGCATTTAATGGGCTTTTCGCCCATTGAACGCAAAATGATGCTGATAGCTGGCTACCTGCACGACTTGGGCAAGCTGGCTATTGATAACGAAATTCTTGAAAAACCGAACAACCTTGAACCGGATGAATTTAACACGATACGGGCACACACCTATTATACCTATGTTTTGCTCGATAAAATTAAACAGTTTGATACCATCAAGGTGTGGGCGGCTTACCATCATGAGCGACTGGACGGCAAGGGCTATCCTTTTCATATCAGCGGGGATAATCTGCCGTTGGGGTCACGCGTAATGGCGGTGGCAGACGTGTTTACCGCTATTACCGAGGATCGTCCCTACCGTCGGGGGATGCCGATGGAGCGGGCAACGCAGGTGCTCAATAACATGGTTGACGACGGTGCGCTGGACGGGAACGTGGCCAACACAGCGGTCGATAATTTTGTGTTTCTCAACGATATCCGCGCGGCAGCGCAGAGAGTGGCCGAAAGGCAATACAAAAACTTTCTTGGCATTCTGCCTGAGCTGCAGGACGACCCGGTGCTGGCGACCAATTAATGTGAGGCTTATCATTCAACGCAGGCGTATTCAAAACGAACGTCTATCAGACAGTATAACCGGTAGCCATACAAATGGAGCCGCCTAGAGAGTGTATGCAAACCATCAAGATAACCAAAGCAGAGCAGCCGCTAAGTGAGTAACCGCAAGAAAAGAAGCGGCTCGCTTCTCATATCTGGTTGCAAAACGACGATGGTTTTTAAGCTTGAG
>JAEWYJ010000209.1 GCA_023395695.1 Bacillota bacterium
GGATATTGCCGTGGCAGCGGGCGTTGACCGCGAGGCCAGCAGCGCCTTACCCTATCCCGTATATGCCGGCTTTGAAAGCTGCCCCGTTACCGCCGACGCTATTGTGGATTTTTCGCACCCCTCCACCCTGCCCCATCTGCTGTCTTTCGCCCGGCAGCACCATATTCCTGCCGTTATTGCCACCACCGGCATGAGCGAAGCGGATATTGCAATGATTAACGAGGCGGCTAAAAGCGTGCCGATTTTCTTCACTTTTAATATGTCGCTGGGCGTTAACCTGCTCTGTGAGCTGGCAAAGCATGCAGCCGCCATACTGGGCAAGGGCTTTGATGTGGAGATTATTGAAAAGCACCACAATAAGAAAATTGACGCCCCCTCCGGCACCGCCATTATGCTGGCAAACGCTATTACCGAAGTTCTGCCCTACGAGCCCGAGCTGGTCTATGACCGTCACGCAGCCCGGAAGTGCCGCGAGCCCAACGAAATTGGCATGCATGCCATCCGTGGCGGCACTATCACAGGTGAACACGATGTCCTGTTCTGTGGCATGGATGAGGTCATTACGCTTTCACATTCCGCAAGTTCCAAGGGTGTATTCGCCATCGGTGCATTGAAGGCAGCCATCTTTATTGCCTCCGGCAAAGCACCGGGGCTGTATGACATGAAGAGCATGATCAGACTCTAATGCTGTTTTAACGGATACCCCCGCTGTTAAATAGTGGTTTCCGCTTTGTCACTGACAGACAAAAATAACTTCGCCCGGTATGTTATCTTTTAATTTACAGCGCGGCATAGCACGCACTTCATAATTTAGCGATAGATTGCAAGCAAATTTGTGGAATGCGCTTGCAGTCTATCGCTTTTTTCTGGTATAATAACCGCGAAACAATTGGTATACTAGTTCTTTGAGGCAGCCGAACCGTTATACGGTAGGCTTTGACAGGTTTATATCGGGCGCAGGCTGTTTTTCAGGCTGCGCCTTTGCATAAAAAGGGGTAAGCTTATGAGAAAAACCAAAATTATCTGTACACTGGGCCCTGCGACCGATCAAGGGGACGTTCTGCGCCAGATGGCGCTTGCCGGTATGAATGTGGCGAGGTTTAACTTTTCGCATGGCACCCATGCCGAACATTTGGTGCGGCTGAAGGCACTTAAGCAGATCCGCGAGGAATTGAATCTGCCCATTGCCGCGCTGCTTGACACCCGCGGCCCGGAGATCAGATTGCGCGATTTTGAAGGGGGAAAGGCCGTGCTGCCGGACGGCGGCAATTTTACTCTGACAACACGCGACCTGCTGGGCACGGCGCAAATGGCCTCGGTGACCTACCAAAACCTGCCTGACGATGTTATTCCCGGCACCAGGCTCTTGCTGGACGACGGCCTGATAGAGCTGGCGGTAACCGATGTAGCAGGTGACGAAATTCATTGCAGGGTTGTGCACGGCGGGCAAATCTCCAACCATAAAAGTGTTAATGTGCCGGGGGCCACACTCTCTATCCCCTATCTCAGCCCGCAGGACGAGGCGGACATCCTGTTCGGCGTCGAGAATGGCTTTGACTTTATTGCCGCCTCCTTTGTGCGCAGCGCGCTTGATATTCTGGATATTCGCAAGGTGCTCGACAGCCATAAGTGCGACAGCATCAAGATTATAGCTAAGCTGGAAAATGCCGAGGGCGTTGACAATATTGACGAGATACTTGCCGTTTCAGACGGTATTATGGTGGCGCGCGGCGACATGGGCGTTGAGATTGACTTTACCGAGATTCCTATTATTCAAAAACGGTTGATATTGCATTGCTTTACCGCAGGCAAGCCGGTCATCACCGCGACGCAGATGCTTGAATCGATGATGCAGCATGCACGTCCCACCCGTGCCGAGATGAGCGACGTTGCAAACGCCATCTATGACGGCACCTCGGCCATTATGCTCTCAGGCGAGACTGCCGCCGGAAAATTCCCCGTTGAGGCGGTGCAAACCATGGCTGCCATTGCCGAGCGCACCGAACAGGATATCAACTACGACAAAAGGTTACGCGCCCGGGACGCCGAAGCGCATATGAGTGTTGCAGATGCCATTGCTCACGCCGCCTGCACAACCGCCATGGATATTGGCGCACAGGCTATTGTAACCGTTACCCACAGCGGTGAGACGGCGCGGCTTGTCTGTAAATATCGTCCCAGCGCGCCGATTATTGCCTGCGCAATAACCGAGCAGACCTGCCGCCATCTGGCGGTTTCGTGGGGTATTTCTCCGGTGGTGATGCCGATGAAAAAGACCACCGATGAAGCGATTGAGCATGCTGTGCAGCTGGCCAGAAAGCAGGGCTACGTCAAATCGGGTGATCTGACAGTGCTTACGGCAGGCGTTCCAATCGGTATTCCGGGCACAACCAACATGATCAAGGTGCATTTGGTTGGTGATACGCTGCTTTCCGGTGTGGGTGTCAGCAAGCAGGTGGGCATCGGACGGCTTTGCATCTGCAAAAATGAAGAAGAGGTTGCTGCAAATTATCATCCCGGCGACGTATTGGTGATGCCCGCTACCAGCAACGCCATTCTTGACCAGATGCGGACGGCGACCGCCATCGTCACCGAGGAGCCGGGGCTTAACAGCCATGCGGCCATTGTAGGTTTGACACTGGGCAAGCCGGTGCTGGTGGGAGCGGTCGGTGCGACCACACGCCTTAAAAACGGCTCCAATGTTGCGGTGGATACCGAGCGAGGCATTATACGCGCAATTTCTGAATAGCAGCGCATATCATTAAAAAACACACCGCCCAACGTGGGAGGTGTGTTTTTATATAGTTGCGCAACTCGAAAAAGAGGCCAAATCAGCAAGCACGTTTTGCGCACCGAAAGAAAGGCCGGGCGTAGGCAAACTGACGCCCTACAAGGAACATAGCAAGCGGTACAGAAAATACGGCAAGCCAAGTTGTATGTAAGCGGGTTTGCTCATTATGTGTGACAGGATTGTCTTAGCTATTTTGCGACCGGCAAAAAGGACAACACATCAGAACAAAACAAGGCGGCAAAGTAGCTGAAATTTAAAAATATATGACCTAATCCTTTAACGGAATACCGTTTGCATCGCAATTGATTGATCCGGCCAGCAGCATGACGCCCTCCACAAAGCCCCAAATAGCGCCAATGCCAAAACAAAAGGAAAGCGCAATCTGCGCAATGCCCTTACCGGTATAGCCCAGATAAAAATTATGGACGCCAAGGCCGCCCAAAAAAATGCCCAGCAAGCCGGCCACCAGCCTGGATTTTTGGCCATAGGCCGGGGTTGGTTGAATAAGCGCCGCACCACAACGGGTGCATATAACGGCGTTGGGCGCAGTCTCTCCGCCACAATTCTGGCAGTAATTAGGGCCGTCCCCCGTTCTCACACCGCATTTAACGCACACCACCGCCCGGTCATCCATTGTGCTGCCGCAGTTTCTGCAATACATAAAAATCCCCCTGTTTGATACTATCCGGCTAAACCGGCCAGTTTTATGACGTAGTTTATTAAAAATCCGGCTCCAATTAACGCTAACACGACGTTGTTAAAGCCCTTATGCTTGAACGGATGCCCGTTCTTTAAAATATAAGCTAATACCAATGGCAGCGAAAACACCATTGGATGATAGCGGAAGGCTGCTTTTAGGTCGAATGTCAGCGCCGATTTGACAGCTCGCGTCATGCCACAGCCCGGACA
>JAEWYJ010000257.1 GCA_023395695.1 Bacillota bacterium
AAAGTAGGCTTTTTGCGCCAGAATAGACAGCATATTAAAAATTAGCCGGGCATGATAGCCACAGTTGTTCGCGCAGGTCTGATAAAAAAACGCCTTTGGTATCTGCAAAACTTTGGCGGGGGTAGCGGCCTGCGCATAATGATCGTATTCCTTCCGGTTGAGAAACAAAAACACCTCTCCGAACAGCTCGCCGCTTTGGTCAAAGGTGGCAACAATGCTTCGCTTCCCAGCGGCCGTGTCATTGCAAACGGTCACCGAGCCCTCCACCAGCACCAGCAGCTTTTTGGGCTCCTCCTTTTGGTAAAAAACAATCTCATCTTTTTCGTAGGCCACAATTTCAGCTTGGCTGCATCTCAGACAGCTTTCAATGTCGTATTCCGACATACCTGAAAACAACGGACTGTTTTTTAATAACGAAACCATCTTCCACCTTCTTACACGTGTATTTATCTCTGTTATTATAGCATTTTCTTAAGGCGGGGGGCTATAAAAGATTGTGATATTGTGGAATAAATTATATAATAGTATCATAACCCGTCAAAATTGAATGCTATTCAATATTTATAGTTAAACCAAAAGAACCCCCCATGGCTTGGCGGCCTGTTTGGCGCCTGACTGCGTTGTCGTCAGTCTGTCTGGCTTCTGTGCCTTGCAGGCTGCAAAACAGCGCCCCGGGCCGGCCTTGTTTTCTGTTGGTATAGCTGTAAAAGATCAGCCGGCCGTATTTATTGTATGAAAGAGGGATGTTATGGATATATCGAATGTACTGTTTGCTTTTTCGCTGACGCTGTTTGCCGGCCTTTCCACCGGCATCGGCAGTGCGCTGTCCTTGCTGACCAAAAGAACCAGCACCAAGTTCCTTTCGGTTTCGTTGGGCTTTTCGGCGGGCGTTATGATCTATGTTTCGTTTGCCGAAATACTGGTCAAGGCCAATGATGCGCTGCGACTTGCGCTGGGCGCAAAAACCGGGGCCTGGGCCGCCGTGGGAGGCTTCTTTTTCGGAATACTGTTTATCGCGGCAATCGACAAGCTGATACCGTCTACCGAAAACCCGCACGAGGTGCATACCGTGGAAGAAATGGACGGCCAAAGTGAGGAGCATCAATCAAAATTAATGCGCATGGGGCTGTTCACTGCGCTGGCCATAGCCATTCATAATTTTCCCGAAGGACTGGCGACTTTTACAGCCGCGTTAAGCGACCCCAAGTTAGGGGTGCCCATTGCCGTTGCCATTGCAATTCATAATATCCCGGAGGGCATTGCCGTCGCGGTTCCTATATTCTATGCTACCGGAAGCCGCAAAAAGGCGTTTTGCTTGTCCTTCCTGTCTGGGCTGTCGGAGCCTGTTGGCGCTTTGATAGGCTATTTGATTTTATACCGATTCTTTAGCGATGCGATGTTTGGATTTATTTTTGCCTCGGTCGCTGGCATTATGGTTTACATCAGCCTTGACGAGCTCTTGCCTTCGGCCAGAGAGTACGGAGAACACCATCTTTCCATTTATGGCCTGATTGCAGGTATGGCGGTTATGGCTGTCAGCCTTCTGCTGTTTATGTGAGGCTCTGAGCACGGATAGCTGTGTATGATGCGGCAGGGGGGAAATAGCTTGAACCAATTGAGAACGCTGTGCGTGATGGGCACCTTTGACGGAGAAACGAACCGGGAGGTAGCCCGTATAAAAGAAAAATTAAAGGCGCGGGGCCTTATCGTAGACGGGTACGAGCCCCACATAACCTTTGGCATTTACACCGAGCTTAACCAGTCAGGTCTGCTTGAGAGGATCGGTGCTATTGCGGCACGGCAAAAAAGAATGCAGCTGTGTTTTAATCATTTCGGCTTTTTCCCTGACGCCCGCTTATGCTTTTTAGCGCCCTGCCCCAGCTATGAGCTGTTGCAGCTGCATGCCGATATACATAAAAAGTATGACGCCTGCTGCATGGACGCCGGATGCCTGTATTCGCTTATGCAAAAAAGCTGGGCGCCGCACATGACTGTGGCCTCGGTTGAGGCGGGACAGGCCGAGGAGCTGCTGGCAGTTTTTAGGGAGACCTTCGTACCCTTTACCGCGGAGCTGACCCATTTGAAAATAACCGTTTCTGATGCAAGCGGGGATATTGGCGCATTTGGGCTGACGCATCATGATGATGTGCGATAAGAGACACGGGGACCTGTCATTTTAACACGCCAGGAGAAGAAACCAGCGCAGGGCGGGCATAGTTGTGTGTCCGCATTTGGGGGTGCCGAAGGGCCGCCGGGCGTGATCGCCCCATTGGGTAGAAAAGGACGGCAGGACGACCCGGTTTTCAGCCGGTTTACCGATGATGTCCGAACTTGTGCTGCGGTCGCAGCGCAGAGTGATTGTTTTGGGATTATCTGGTTGGAAAAGATGCTGCTTTGTCACTTTTTTAACCGGGTTTTCTGTGTTATGATGATCAATAACTATCATCAGCGGGCTGATATTTCCCGGGGGGCGTTAAATTGAATATATTTATTTGGTTCATGCTCATTTCAACAGTGGCCAGTGTCGTACTGCTGGTATATGCCGTTGCAAATCATAATTCTGAGCGATCTTTTTTTCTGATATTCTCTTCCTTTTGCACCTTTTTATATACCGCCGGCTATTTGCTGGAGATGACCTCTCCCACGCTGGAGACGGCCTTTATGGGTGTTCGGGTACAAAAAATGGCTACGCCGTTTATTGTGCTGCTTAACTACCTGTTTGTGCGGGATATCTACGGAGAAAAGCGGCTGTGCTTTCGCGACTATTGTCTGCTCTTTGCGCTGCCTGTTTTTAATCTGTTTACGGCGCAGGCCTTTCCGCTGGTACGGCTACACTATACGCATATCGAATATTTCTGGAATGGCGCCATTGCCAACTGTCAGGGGTTTCTGGGGCCTGTGGGCCAGCTGGCTGTCGCATATCATTTTTTTCTGGCCTTTTTAAGCATTCGGCGTATTCTCAAAAATCTGAGAGGAAAAAGCGGGTTGCAAAAGCGTCAGGGCCTGTGCTTGCTGGCGTCCATTCTGGTTCCGTACATCGTTAACGTTTATCATACGCTTTCCTACAACTATTTGCGGCTTGACTGGAACCCTTTTGCGGTTGCGGTCGGGCAGGCAATGCTGCTGTATTCTGTTCGCAGACAGAACCTGCTTAATGTGGTGCCGCTGGCGCGGGCACAGGTGATTGAATCCATGGTGGATGCCTTTATCGTCTGTGGTCAGGATTTCAGCTTTCTTGACGCCAATCGGGCGGCCAAGCAGCTGTTCCCCGAGCTGAGTACCCTGGTGCCCGGCGAAAGGATGGAGCAGGTTGCGCGCTTTAAACACGCGGGTGAAATGTCGCTGCAAATAGACGGCGAAATTCGGTTTTATACGGTTACCCAAACGCATATTCTGCCCAACAGCAGAGACAGCGCCATTTGTATCGTGTTCCACGATATTACCGATAAAGAAATTCAACTCAAAAAGCTGTATGGCAAAGCAACCTTTGACCCGTTGATGCATATCTACAACCGGGCTACTTTTTTTGACCGCGCTAATTTTATGCTGAACAACCATCAGGCGCAGGCCCGGTCCTGTGCTTTGCTGATGATTGATCTGGATAATTTTAAGCTGGTAAACGACACCTATGGCCATTCCTGCGGTGACAAGGTGCTTAAAACCGTCGCAATCATGACAAAAAGTCATTTCCGCCATAATATTGTGGGGCGTTATGGCGGCGAGGAGATTGTTGTCCTGCTGGAGAATATTTCGGCCAGCCAACTGTATGCCTCCGCCGAAAAGCTTCGCGCCAATATTGAGGATACGGTTATTCCTTATCAGGAACAAGCGATAAAAGTCACCGCCAGCATTGGAATGGCGCATTCTCCCGCCGGGCGCGTGCCTTCGCTTGAGGACATGCTGGCTCAGGCGGATATGGCTTTATACAAAGCCAAGAACAGCGGGCGCAACCGTGTCTGTCGGTTTGGGGGATAGAATGACAATGCCGCAGGGAAGCAATTTTGCAAACAAAATCGGGCTGCAAACGGTTGTAGAGGTATATTAATGACAATAGAACAGGCATTAAAAAAGTATTTTGGGTATGACAGCTTTCGCGGCGGACAGCAGGCGCTTATTACCGATATTCTGTCCGGGCGCGATGTTCTGGGCATAATGCCGACCGGCGCCGGCAAATCGATCTGTTTTCAGCTGCCCGCCAAGCTGCGGGAGGGTATTACGCTTGTGGTATCTCCGCTGATTTCGCTGATGAAGGATCAGGTCGGCGCGCTGATTCAGTCCGGCGTTCCCGCGGCATACATGAATTCCACACTTTCGCCACGGCAGATGGAAGCGGCGTTGCATCATGCAAAAAATGGCAGATATAAGCTGATTTATGTTGCGCCGGAACGCTTGCTCGCTCCGGATTTTTTAGCCTTTGCTCAAAATGCAAATATAGCAATGCTGACGGTGGACGAAGCGCATTGCATTTCTCAGTGGGGGCAGGATTTTCGTCCAAGCTATGCGCAGATTCCGCAGTTTATCACGCAGCTGGCGGCCAGGCCGGTTATTTCAGCGTTTACGGCCACCGCCACCGCGCGCGTCCGGGAGGCCATTGTGGCCCTTCTTGCGCTGCAGAATCCGACCGTTCTGGTGACGGGCTTTGACCGCCAAAATCTTTATTTTGAAGTGCAGGCGCCTAAAAATAAAATGCAGGCATTAAACATTTTTTTGGGCGCACATAAAAACCAAAGCGGCATTATCTACTGCGCGACCAGAAAAACGGTGGAGGAAGTTTGTCAAGCGCTTAACGACAGGGGCTTTTCGGCTGCCCGGTATCATGCAGGCCTGCCGGACGACGAACGGCACGCCAGCCAGGACAGCTTTTTGTTTGACCGGGTGCAGATTATGGTGGCGACCAACGCCTTCGGCATGGGCATTGATAAATCCAACGTAGCGTTTGTGGTGCATTACAACATGCCCAAGGATATTGAAAGCTATTATCAGGAAGCGGGAAGAGCCGGACGCGACGGAAGTCAGGCAACCTGCCTTTTGCTATACAGCGGGCAGGATGTCCGAACTCATCAATGGCTTATTGAGCATGCCAGGGATGCGGCCGGCGCCGACTTGGAAACCGAGCGGCTGCTTAAAGAACAGGATTACCGCCGCCTGCGTGAGATGACCTTTTACGCAACGACCAATGATTGTCTGCGCGCCTTTATTTTGCGGTATTTTGGTGAAACGCCCCCCGGCTATTGCGGCTGCTGCGGTAACTGTGACACGAAGTTTGAAACGGTGGACATTACACTGGACGCGCAGAAAATATTATCCTGTGTGGCGCGCATGAAGGAGCGCTTTGGTGCAGCGCTGGTAATTGATGTGCTGCGCGGGAGCAAAAATGAACGCGTGTGCGGGCTGGGATTCGATACGCTGTCTACCTATGGCATCAGCGAAAAAAGTGCTCATGCGCTGCGCGCCATTATCGAATTTCTGGTTCAGAGCGGCTATCTTGAAAAAAGCGACGGACAGTATGCCGTCCTGCGCCTGACGCCAGGCGCAAAAGAGGTGTTAAACGGCGGTAAAACGCTGCAAATGAAGCTGGCGAAGGAAAAAGCGCATCCCGAACAAAACGATGCGGATGCGGCGGAGCGCGGCAAAAGCACCCTGCCCAAGGAGCGGGAAGCGCTTTACGGCAGTCTTAAAGCGCTGCGCTACGCGCTCGCGGGCGAGCAGGGCATACCGGCCTTTGTGGTGTTTTCGGACAGCAGCCTTATCGACATGTGCATACGGCTGCCGCGAACCCCTGCGCAGTTTTTAAAGGTATCCGGCGTGGGCGAAACTAAGCTGCAGCGCTATGGCGAAGAATTTTTGCAGTGTATCACCGACTTTTGCACCGAAAATGCTTTGGAAGCACCGGCCGAAGATCAGAACGCGCCTGAGTCAAAACGCAAAAGCAAGCGCGGCAAAGCCAATGAAATTGTGCTCCCGGACAGCGACGCATTGAACGGGGTTGAGGTCTTTTCAGACCCGGTTCCAGTGAGTACGCTGTGCGCCGCAATTAACGAGGTGTTATCGCGACATGCATGCACAAAAATTTCCTCTGTCAAGACGGCAAACTGGTTGATGTCGGAGGGGTATTTGCATATTGTCGCGCAAAACGGCAGCCGCACCAAGGCGCCGACACAAAAAGGCATTGAGCTAGGCATTTTTCAGGAGGAGCGCACGGGCGCCAGAGGCCGTTACCTTATCAACCTTTACTCCGAGCGCGCACAGCAGCTTGTCAGAGACCATGTTCATGCCATTTTAGCGGTGCATGACGGCGAGCCCTGACTGTGCCTGTCTGACCGTATGAACCGGCAAGGCATCCATTATAGCCTGTCTTGGCGGCCTATTTTCCGCGCCGCTGCGTTATCCTCCTTGGCGGGCGCCAGCCCGCCTGCGTCGTCTGCCTTGCGGCACAAAAAATAGCCGCTCTAATTCAGTTCCGCTTTTCAAGTTGGTCGACTATACAAAAAGAGCGTAAAAGTCTGCTTCGACTTTTACGCTCTTTTTGTAATACGATTACAGCCGCTTTTTTTGCAGCCGGATATCCGATCCCGCAAACGGAATAATGCGGTAGCACCCCAGTAAACGCGAGCGGATACGGTCGCCGTAGCGGGTGGAAAGCTCGCTCTGCTTGAGGTTGGTGTTGATGATGGTCGGCGTGCTTTGCAGCTGGCGGGTGTTAATAATATCGTATAGCACCGCCGTTGAAAAAGACGTGGAAAATTCGCTGCCCAAATCGTCGAGCACCAGCAGCTCACAGTTCAGCGCCGGGTTTAAATAATCCTGAAATTCCTCGCTGGTTTTGCCGAAGCGCGCCGCCTCCAGCTTGGTGAGCAGCGTATGAAACGGCACATACATCACGTCAAAGCCCTTGTCTATTGCGGCGCAGGCAATGGCGATGGACAGATGGGTTTTACCCAGCCCCGGCGCGCCAATGAGCAGCAAACTGGATGCGGCGGGGGAGAAGCCCGTCGCATATTTGGTGCATTCGAGCAGCGCCTTTTTCATGATGGCACGCTCAGACACGGGGGAGTCGCCGGTCGGCGTATCGGAATAATAATGAAGCGAAAAGTTTTCAAAGGTGCTGTCGGCCAGTGAGGAAACGGCGCCCAGCCGCTCGTACATCAGGCCCTTTTGCAGCTGCCGGGCGCAATCGCACAGCTTGCCGCTGTTGTTGCCGGTGTCTTTGCAGGCGGGGCAATAATATTGAATGTCAAGCGCATCGGGCGCAAAGCCCGCGGCGGAAAGCGCTTCTTTTAGCTCCTGCTGCTTTGAGAGATTGAACGTGCGTATCTGCGCCAGCCGTTGCTGTACGTTTTCACCATCCAGTATGGCGCCGGCTATCCGGGCGGAGGTGCTGGCAATTTCGCGCTCCAGCTGCAAAATATGCGGCGCCAAACGGCTGATGCGCACGCGGCGCTCGTTGAGCGCCAGCTCGGCGCTCTCGCGCCGGCCGTTTAAAATCCCCCGACTCGTTTCGACAATTTCTCTTGGGTAGGACATGCCGTCACCTCTATTCCTCCATGAATTGCTCCAGTATTCTGCGGTCAAATTCGCTCTTTTCGGCGCTTTGCGGTACGGCGGTTTTTTTGGCGGGATTCGACTCAGCCTTGGCCTGCGGGACAGTCCTGATACCCTTTTCATTCCAACTGTGCAGAATTTTGTTTAAATAACCGAACGCCAGCTTGCCGGTGCGCTCCACCGTAATTTCGTAGGCATAACGTATCGTATCAATATCCATGCCCAGTGTGTCGCACCAGGTGGATATATACTCCTTTTCGCGCTGGGTCAGGCTGCGGTCGTTAATGCCAAAGGCGGTTTTAAGCTTGCCCTCGTTGGTGCGCTTGTGCATCAGAATGCCGATGTGGTGATCCAGCGCGCCGTCGTCGATACCGTCGGCAATCCAGGAAGCGGCTACCCGCTCGGCATAGCCCATGCTGCTCTTGCCGATGGTCGCGCAGTAGTGTACCAGCGTCAGTATGTAATGCGCCGACAGGCCGTAAAAGGAATAGAGCGCCAGCAAAACGTCCAGATCGGCCGAGGTCAGCGGCTTACCCAGAATACATTGCAGCTCCTGCACAAGCCCCTGCAGCGTCCGGTCGTGCTCAATAAGCGCAACCGATTCTTCGCGCGGAAAATGCGGTCTGCTGCTACTTGTGGCGTTGGTTGCCGGCACAGCGGTGGCGACAGATATTGCGGCGGGTTTGGGCTTTGCGGCCGGGGCGGCCTTTGGCCGTTGCGCTGGCTCGTCTGCTGCGGGCAGGGGGGCGCAAATTTGATCCTGCTGCTGCAAGATGCCATTTTCAAGCCAGTAATTCAACGCGTCGGCAACCTCCGCCGCCGGAATGCCCAGACGGGCTGAGATGCTTTGCGCGTCATAGCAGTCGTCCGGCGCGTGCAGTATGAGCAGCAGGCATTTGAGCGAAACGCCGCTGCAAAGCTTAATGTGGCGTTCTATTACCTGAGCCGGTACGGGGAACATCCGACGCCAGAGTACAGGGTTTAATGCATAGGCCACAGCGGCACCTCCTTATATTTTTATAGTGTCTGAATAGAAACCGGTTTAAATGACGATAACGATTATAGCACAGAAACCGGTAAAGCGCCATGATTATTCTGTCTATTTTAATGGGGCATGCTTGCCAATGAATGCCTAAAAAGGTATAATAGCCGCAGACGGCTATTATACCGGGATAATGCGCAACGGCTCGCCCCTGACGGGGCAACCGCCTCTTGACGCGCAAATTATACCCTTCGCTTGCGCTCACGTTATAATAGCCCACAAGACAACTATGATAAAGACGCGCAGCGGTGTGCCGTTTAATACGTACCGTGACGCAACGGGTCATTACGGTATGACCGGAATAACCCGGCGGCATTATAAAAGAGATTTTACATTAGGGGTTGAGCTTTGGGTGGCATATTGGGATTTGCACGTCCATACCGCGTGGTCGGACGGTTCTATGGCGGTGGCAGGGGTGGTGGCATTTGCGGCCCGCAGAGGGCTTGGCGGTATCGCCGTTACCGACCATGACGCTATGGATATGGTGGCGCCGGCGCAGCGGGCCGCTGAGACTGCGGGCATCGGTATTATGCCGGGCGCTGAGCTTTCATGCATTGACCACGATACCGGCCGCAAGGTGCATCTTCTGGTCTATTGCCCTGAGACCCGCGCAACGCTGGAGCCGCTCTTTGACCTTATGGCCCAGCGGCGGCGGCAGGCGGGTGAGGAGATGATTGACCTGTTGATCCGGCATTATCCCGTTACCCGTGCGCAGGTGCTTGATCAGGCCAAAAACAGTAAAACCATCTACAGGGTGCACCTTCTGCGCGCGCTGCTTGAGCTGGGCTATTCCGACAGGGTGTACGGTCCCTTGTATCAGGCGCTTTTTGGCCGCGAGGGCGTTTGCCGGCGGCAGGTGGAGTATATCGACGTTTATGACGGGGCAAAGGCTGCTCAGGCCAGCGGCGGCGCGGTGGTACTGGCGCACCCCGATGTCTACGACTCATTTGACATCGGCGAACGGCTGGCGCAGGCGGGGCTTATTGACGGGGTGGAATACAGCTACCCCAGGCGCAACCCCGCGCACCTTGAAAAGCACGACCGTCTGGTTCGGACATATGGTCTTCTGAGTACCGGCGGTACCGACTTCCACGGCTTTTATACCACGGCGCCAAATCCTGTGGGAACCTGTACAACCTCGGAATACGAGCTGTCGCAGCTTCATAAACTAATAGAATTAAAGAGGAATGGCCGATGATTTATGAGTTTGCGCCCAGGGGCGTATGCGCGAGAAAAATTTCTTTTGAGCTGTCGGAGGACGGCGTTATTCAAAAGATGAATTTTACAGGCGGCTGTGCGGGCAATCTTACCGGAATCAGCCATCTGGTTATCGGCATGAAAGCCTCGGACGTGATTGACCGCCTGAAAGGGACGACCTGTGGGTTTAAATCGACCTCTTGCCCCGACCAGCTCTCCCGGGCCTTACAGGAGGCGCTGGATCAATCTAACCGGAGGATGTGATGTTTCATGCTGGGGTCTTATAACGATGACGATGTCAAGATTGCGCCGGACGACCTTTCCAAGCTGTTTGCGGCTGATAATCCCATTGCGGACGACAATATCGACCTGTTTTTGCAGCACCGTGCCAATGGCAATACCGCCCGCGCGCGCAAGCTTGGCATGCAATATGTTGAAGATCTGATCGACTGCGTGTGGACACGCCCGCCTGCGGATGTTAAAAGCGCAGATTTTGACCTGCAGCTGAAGCTGCTGTTTGCCTATGCGGTGCATCGCATTGTCGAGGATCATTCGCCCAACCAGATCATTGCCAACGCTGCGCTGGGCAGCTTTTACGAGCACCTTGAGGATGCGGATCAGCACCTGTATGAAGAAATTAACGACAACGCGGCCTTTTCACTTTATGTTTATCTGCACCGCGCGGGGGAAGAAAACGCCGTATCGATCGGCAAAACCTTTGCCGGCTTATGCAACGCCGGTGAGGACTCCGACTGTGTTATCATTGGAGAAAGCGCCTATGCGCGTTTTTTCGGGGCCTGCGCACAGCGTATGCTCAACGCGGGCTTTGCAGAGTAATGCGCAAAATATCTGCTGCGAAAGGGGATGAGTCCTATGAACCAAGGGGTTTTTACCGAGGGTATCGACCACGGCGGACTGACGACCGACTATGAAATACGCATTCTGATCTGCTGGCTGCTGCACAAGATGAAAACACCGGTCACCTCCGCGCAGTTGAGCAGCGCATTACTGGGCGAGCGCCTTGTCAATTATTTTGAGGTCACCTGCGCGCTGGGCGAGTTGCTTTCCTCAGGGCATTTGACTGAGATCAGGTCCGACGAGCAGCAAAGCACGGTTTCGGTAACCGAGCTGGGCCGCAAGACTGCCGAGACCTTTTACAAGAGCATTCCGCGCACCGTGCGCGAAAAGGCGATTGACGCCCTGAGCCAGTGTGTGCTGCAGGAGCGTTTTGCAAGAGAGAACCACGCCGAAATTGTTGAAACCAGCGATGGCTTCAGGTTGGAGCTGGCACTCAACGACGTAGGCAACGATTTAATGCGCATGTCGCTTTATGCGCCCACCCGTGAGATTTGCGAAACGATGAAGAACCGTTTCATATCCGACCCGACGGTGCTGTATCGCGCCGTGCTGTCGGTGCTGATGGACCCGAAGGATGGCGCGATGGATTTGGCAGACGAACCGTTATAGCGCTTTGGCGGCTGTTGCAATGAGGATTGCTGCAGTCCGCTTCTGTTTTTAGCTTATATAGCCAAGCACATGGATAAGCAGGTTATTCTGACGGTCTGTTTAGTGGCTGATTGCATGGCTGCACTTGTCAGGCGCCGGCCGTAAAACAGCCTGCCAATTCTATCTTTTCGTTTTAATGCGCTTGGCTGTAAAAATCAACAGTTTGGGAGTGTCACAATGGCGATTGAAAAAGTCAGGGATTATTTTAAACAGTATGGACAGGAGGCGCGTATTCTGGAATTTGAGGTCTCTAGCGCGACGGTGGCATTGGCTGCACAGGCGCTTGGCTGCGAGCCGGACC